>NZ_LUVY01000007.1:0-100437 GCF_002992185.1 Pseudomonas sp. LLC-1
TGGCTGGGCCTCGACCTACCTGATCGACCAGTCCAAGACCCGTCTGGAGCGCCTGGGCTTCTTCAAGGAAGTCAACGTCGAGACCCCACCGGTGCCGGGCACCGACGACCAGGTCGACGTCAACTACAGCGTCGAAGAACAGGCCTCCGGTTCGATCACCGCCAGCGTCGGTTTCGCCCAGAGCGCCGGCCTGATCCTCGGGGGTTCGATCAGCCAGAGCAACTTCCTCGGTACCGGTAACAAGGTATCCGTCGGCCTGACCCGTTCGGAATACCAGACCCGCTACAACTTCGGCTTCGTGGACCCCTACTTCACAGCCGACGGCGTCAGCCTGGGCTACAACGCCTTCTACCGCAGCACCGACTACGACGACCTCGATGTCGACGTGGCCAGCTATGCGGTGGACAGCTACGGCGCGGGCGTTAGCCTGGGCTACCCGATCAGCGAAACCTCGCGCCTGACCTATGGCCTGAGCGTGCAGCAGGACAAGATCAAGACCGGTAAGTACACCGTTGACGAGATCTTCGATTTCCTTGAGCAGGAAGGCGACAACTTCCTGAACTTCAAGGCCTCGATCGGCTGGTCCGAGTCGACCTTGAACAAAGGTGTGCTGGCTACCCGTGGTCACTCGCAAAGCCTTACCCTGGAATCCACGATTCCGGGCAGTGACCTGTCGTTCTTCAAGCTCGACTACCGTGGTCAGCTGTTCAAGCCGATCACCAACGACTACACCCTGCGCCTGCACACCGAGCTGGGCTATGGTGACGGTTACGGCAGCACCTCTGGCCTGCCGTTCTACGAGAACTACTTCGCGGGTGGCTTCAACTCCGTCCGTGGCTTCAAGGACAGCAGCCTGGGCCCACGCAGTACGCCTAGCCGCGGCGAGGCCGACGGTGGCAAGCCGGGTACCATCCGCGACCCGGATCAGGATCCGTTGCCGTTCGGTGGTAACGTGCTGGTGCAAGGTGGTGTCGAGTTGCTGTTCCCGCTGCCGTTCGTCAAGGACCAGCGTTCGCTGCGCACCTCCGTGTTCTGGGACGTCGGTAACGTGTTCGACACCAATTGCGGCAACAAGCCTGATTGCGAGAAAGTCGGTTTCTCGGGCATGGCCAGCTCGGTTGGTCTTGGTGTGACCTGGATTACCGCACTGGGCCCGCTGAGCTTCAGCTTGGCAATGCCGGTGAAGAAGCCGGACGATGCCGATACCCAGGTGTTCCAATTCTCTCTGGGCCAGACCTTCTAAGGTCGGCCCCTGCTTAATGACAACGGTTTATCCAGGAGTGCATCGTGCGTAAATTGGCTCAACTGGCCGTAGTGGCCGCGGCGCTGGTCGCCACCCCGGCATTCGCCGAAATGAAGGTTGCCGTGCTGAACTATCAGATGGCCCTGCTGGAATCGGATGCTGCCAAGAAGTACGCAGTTGATGCCGAGAAGAAGTTCGGCCCGCAACTGACCAAGCTGAAAAGCCTGGAAAGCAGCGCCAAGGGCATCCAGGACCGCCTGATCAAGGGCGGCGACAAGATGCAGCAGCAGGAGCGTGAGCGCCTGGAGCTCGAGTTCAAGCAAAAGGCCCGTGACTTCCAGTTCCAGTCCAAGGAACTGAACGAAGCCAAAGCCGTTGCCGATCGCGACATGCTCAAGCAACTGAAGCCAAAGCTGGATGGCGCCGTCGAGGAAGTGATCAAGAAGGGCGGTTTCGACCTGGTCCTCGAGCGTGGTGCGGTCATCGATGTCAAACCTCAGTACGACATCACCCGCCAGGTCATCGAGCGCATGAACCAAGCCCGTTGATATGAGTGTGACCATGACGCTAGGCCAGCTGGCCGAGGCCCTCGGTGCCACCCTCAAGGGGCCCGAGGCGTTGCAGATTACCGGGCTGGCGACCTTGCAGGAGGCAGGCCCCGGTCAATTGAGCTTCCTCGCCAACCCGCAGTACCGCAAGTACCTGGATAACTGCCAGGCGGGTGCGGTATTGCTCAAGGCTGCGGATGCCGAAAGCTTCGCTGGCAATGCCCTGATCGTGGCCGACCCGTACCAGGCGTATGCGCGTATTTCCCACTTGTTCGACCCCAAACCCAAGGCTGTGGCGGGAATCCATCCCAGCGCCGTGGTGGCTGAGGACGCGCAGGTGGACGCCAGCGCCAGCATCGGGCCGTTCGCGGTTATCGAAAGCGGTGCGCGCATCGGGGCTGATGTCAGCATCGGCGCACATTGCTTCATCGGTGCGCGTTGCGTTGTAGGTGAAGGTGGCTGGCTGGCGCCGCGGGTGACGTTGTATCACGACGTAACCATCGGCAAGCGAGTGGTCATCCAGTCAGGTGCTGTGATCGGCGGCGAAGGCTTCGGCTTTGCCAATGAGAAAGGCATCTGGCGCAAGATCGCCCAGATTGGCGGCGTCACCATTGGTGATGACGTGGAAATCGGCGTCAACACTGCCGTCGACCGTGGTGCGCTGTCCGACACGCGGATCGGTGACGGGGTAAAGCTCGACAACCAGATCCAGATCGCCCACAACGTGCAGATTGGTGACCACACGGCCATGGCGGCTTGCGTGGGCATCTCCGGCAGTACGCGCATCGGCAAGCATTGCATGCTGGCCGGCGGCGTAGGCCTGGTAGGGCACATTGATATTTGCGATAACGTATTTGTTTCCGGGATGACAATGGTAACCCGTTCGATCACCGAACCCGGTTCCTATTCATCCGGTACAGCCATGCAGCCTTTGGCTGACTGGCGCAAGAGCGCTGCGCGTATCCGTCAGCTCGATGACATGGCCAAGCGTCTTCAGCAGCTGGAAAAACGCGTCGATACCGTGACCTCAGGTGGCCTGCCGACATCAGAAGGCTGATACCATTCCCTGAGCAAGAGTGAACAGTCGCTAGCTGGCTCCTCTTTGGATTGCAAAAGGAGCGTGTGGTCAGCACCTGCGCTCCCTATTCTTATTACAGGCTTCCCCCCCGAAATGATGGACATCAACGAGATTCGCGAATACCTGCCTCACCGTTACCCGTTCCTGCTGGTGGACCGAGTGACGGATCTGGACTTCGAGGCCCAGAGCATTCGTGCCTACAAGAATGTCAGCATCAACGAGCCGTTCTTCAATGGCCACTTCCCGGCGCACCCGATCATGCCGGGTGTCCTGATCATCGAAGCCATGGCCCAGGCGGCCGGCATCCTTGGCTTCAAGATGCTCGATGCCAAGCCGGCCGACGGCACCCTGTACTACTTCGTCGGCTCCGACAAGCTGCGTTTCCGTCAGCCGGTACTGCCGGGTGACCAGTTGGTGCTGGAAGCCAAGTTCCTCAGCCGCAAGAGCATGATCTGGAAATTCGAGTGCCGTGCCCTGGTCGACGGCAAGCCGGTTTGCTCGGCAGAGATCACCTGCGCGGAACGCTCCCTATGAATTCGATTGATCCTCGGGCCATTATCGACCCGTCGGCCAAACTGGCCGATGGCGTCGAGGTCGGCCCTTGGTCGATCGTTGGCCCCGATGTGGAAATCGGGGAGGGCACCGTTATCGGCCCGCATGTTGTGCTCAAAGGCCCGACCCGCATCGGCAAGCACAACCGTATCTTTCAGTTTTCCTCGATCGGTGAAGACACCCCGGACCTCAAGTACAAGGGTGAACCGACGCGCCTGGTGATCGGTGACCACAATGTGATCCGTGAAGGGGTGACCATTCACCGTGGTACCGTTCAGGACCGCGCCGAAACCACCGTGGGTGACCACAACCTGATCATGGCCTATGCCCACATCGGCCACGACAGCGTCATTGGCAATCACTGCATCCTGGTCAACAACACGGCCCTGGCCGGCCATGTGCATGTGGGTGACTGGGCGATCCTGTCCGGCTACACCCTGGTGCACCAGTACTGCCATATCGGCGCCCACGCGTTTTCCGGCATGGGTACGGCGATTGGCAAGGACGTTCCGGCCTTTGTTACCGTGTTTGGCAGCCCGGCCGAAGCCCGTAGCATGAACTTCGAGGGCATGCGCCGTCGCGGTTTCAGCGACGAGGTGATCCATGTACTGCGCCGTTGCTACAAGATTGTCTACCGCCAGGGCCTGACCGTCGAAGACGCGCTCAAGGAGTTGGCGGAAATGGCCGCGCAACACCCTGAGGTCGAACTGTTCCGCCAGTCGATCGTGAACTCCGCCCGCGGCATCACCCGCTGACATGGCCCCGCTTTGCGTAGCCTTGGTCGCAGGTGAGGCCAGCGGCGACATTCTGGGGTCCGGCCTGATGCGTGCCCTCAAGGCGCGCCACCCGGATGTGCGTTTCATTGGCGTTGGCGGCCCGTTGATGGAAGCCGAAGGCCTGCAATCGTACTTCCCCATGGAGCGCCTGGCTGTCATGGGCCTTGTCGAAGTGCTGGGGCGCCTGCGCGAGTTGCTCAAGCGCCGCAAGCTGCTGATCCAGACGCTGATCGACGAAAAGCCGGATGTCTTCATCGGCATCGACGCCCCTGACTTCACCCTCAACATCGAGCTGAAACTGCGTCAGGCCGGGATCAAGACCGTGCACTACGTCAGCCCGTCGGTCTGGGCGTGGCGGCAGAAGCGTGTGCTGAAAATTCGCGAAGGCTGTGACCTGATGCTGACGCTGTTGCCGTTCGAGGCGCGGTTCTATGAAGAGCAGGGCGTGCCGGTACGTTTTGTTGGCCACCCGTTGGCCGACACCATACCGCTTGAAGCCGACCGCCCAGCTGCGCGCGCTGCGTTGGGCTTGGGCGAGGGGCCGGTAGTGGCACTGATGCCGGGTAGCCGGGGTGGGGAAGTCGGGCGCCTGGGGGCGTTGTTCCTTGATGCCGCCGAGCATCTGCGCCAGCAGGTGCCGGGCGTGCGCTTCGTGCTGCCCTGCGCCAATGCCGCGCGGCGTGCCCAGGTTGAGCAGATGCTCGAAGGGCGGCAGCTGCCGCTGACGCTGCTGGATGGCCAGTCGCATCAGGCCCTGGCGGCCTGTGATGCCGTACTGATCGCCTCTGGCACCGCCACCCTCGAAGCGTTGCTGTACAAGCGGCCTATGGTGGTGGCCTATCGCCTTGCGCCCTTGACCTACTGGATTCTCAAGCGCCTGGTGAAAAGCCCCTACGTGTCATTGCCGAACCTGCTGGCCCAGCGCGAGCTGGTGCCCGAGTTGCTGCAGGATGACGCCACCAGCGAAGCGTTGGCCAATACCCTTGCGCCGCTGGTGCGCGACGGCAGCCGGCAGACGGAGCGTTTCGACGAAATTCACCGCACCCTGCGCCGTGACGCCTCCAATCAGGCGGCCGAGGCGGTACTGGCCCTGCTCAAGGACCGCTGACATGCAAATTGGACTGGACTTCAACCTGGTCGAGGACCTGGTCGCCGGCGTTGACGAAGTGGGCCGTGGCCCACTGTGTGGCGCGGTGGTAACGGCGGCGGTGATCCTCGATCCTGCGCGCCCGATCCTTGGCCTGAACGATTCGAAGAAACTCACCGAAGCCAAGCGCGAGGCGTTGTTCGACGAAATCCGTGAAAAGGCGCTGAGCTTCTGTATCGCCCGTGCCGAGGTCGAGGAAATCGACCGCCTGAACATCCTGCAGGCCACCATGCTGGCCATGCAGCGTGCGGTGGAAGGCCTGCACATCACGCCGAAACTGGCCCTGATCGATGGCAACCGCTGCCCGAAACTGGCCGTACCGGCCTCGCCGGTGGTCAAGGGCGATAGCCAGGTGCCGGCTATCGCGGCGGCTTCGATCCTGGCCAAGGTGACCCGAGATCGGGAGATGAGTGCCTTCGAGCAGATTTACCCAGGGTATGGCATTGGTGGGCACAAGGGTTACCCGACCCCGGTGCACCTTGAAGCACTCGCGCGGTTGGGGCCTACGCCCATTCATCGGCGTTCCTTTGCCCCGGTGCGGGCGGCCTGGGAAGCACGTAGCGGCGCCCTCGATTCCCTGATCTGACCACTGGGGCCGCTTTGCGGCCCATCGCCGGCAAGCCAGCTCCCACAGGGACCGTGCAACGCCTGATGCATACGCGGTCCCTGTGGGAGCTGGCTTGCCGGCGATGGGCTGCAACGCAGCCCCAAAACCCCCTCGCAATTAAGCTACAATCCCGCCCTTGTCGTTCAGCACTGCTACAGGATCTTCCATGTCGGTTCCCTTCGTTCACCTGCGCGTCCACTCCGAATTCTCGCTGGTCGACGGCCTGGTGCGGGTCAAACCGCTGGCCAAGGCGCTGGCGGGGATGAACATGCCGGCGGTGGCGATCACCGACCAGAGCAACATGTGCTCGCTGGTGAAGTTCTACAAGACCGCCATGGGTGCCGGCATCAAGCCGATCTGCGGCGCCGACCTGTGGCTGGCCGGTGCCGACCCGGAAGCGCCGCTGTCGCGCATCTGCTTCCTGGCCATGGACCCCAAGGGCTACCGCAACCTCACCGAGTTGATCTCGCGTGGCTGGACCGACGGCCAGCGCAATGGCCTGGTCATCCTGCAGCGTGAATGGATCGCCCCTGCCAGTGAAGGCCTGATTGCCCTGTCTGCGGGCAAGGAAGGCGACATCGGCATGGCCTTGCTGGCCGGCCGGGACGACGAAGCCCAGGCCCTGCTGCAAGACTGGATGGGCATGTTTCCCGATCGTTTCTACGTTGAAGTGCAGCGCACCAACCGCGCCCGTGACGAAGAGTACGTGCACGCTGCGGTAGCGCTGGCAGACAAGCTCGGCGCCCCGCTGGTGGCCACCAACGACGTGCGCTTCCTCAAGCAAGCCGACTTCGACGCCCACGAAACCCGCGTGTGCATTGGCGAGGGCTGGACCCTCGACGACCCGCGCCGTCCGCGTGGCTACAGCGATCAGCAGTACCTGAAGTCGGCCGAGGAAATGGCCGAGCTGTTCAGCGACCTGCCTGATGCCATCGCCAACACGGTCGAAATCGCCAAGCGCTGCAATATTCAGGTACAGCTGGGCAAGTACTTCCTGCCCGACTTCCCCACGCCCAATGGCATGGGTATCGACGATTACTTGCGGCATGTGTCCCACGAAGGCCTGGAAGAGCGCCTGGCGGTGCTGTGGCCGAAAGAGACCACGCCCAATTACGAAGAAAAGCGCCAGGTGTACCTGGACCGCCTGAAGTTCGAGCTGGACATCATCATCCAGATGGGCTTCCCCGGTTACTTCCTGATCGTTATGGACTTCATCAAGTGGGCCAAGAACAACGACGTGCCGGTAGGCCCGGGCCGCGGTTCGGGTGCTGGCTCGCTGGTGGCCTACGTACTCAAGATCACTGACCTCGACCCGCTGGCCTACGACCTGCTGTTCGAGCGCTTCCTCAACCCTGAACGTATTTCCATGCCCGACTTCGACGTCGACTTCTGCATGGACGGCCGTGACCGGGTGATCGACTACGTGGCCGAGGCTTACGGCCGCAACGCGGTGAGCCAGATCATCACCTTCGGTACCATGGCCGCCAAGGCGGTGGTGCGTGACGTGGCGCGGGTGCAGGGCAAGTCCTACGGCCTGGCCGACCGCCTGTCGAAGATGATCCCGTTCGAAGTGGGCATGACCCTGGAGAAGGCCTACGAGCAGGAAGAGATCCTGCGCGACTTCCTCAAAGGCGACGAAGACGCCCGCGAAATCTGGGACATGGCCCTGAAGCTGGAAGGTGTGACCCGGGGTACCGGCAAGCACGCCGGTGGTGTGGTTATCGCGCCGACCAAGCTCACCGATTTTTCGCCGATTGCCTGTGATGAAGAGGGCGGTGGCCTGGTAACCCAGTTCGACAAGGATGATGTTGAGGCCGCCGGCCTGGTGAAGTTCGACTTCCTCGGCCTGCGTACGCTCACCATCATCAAGTGGGCGATGGAGATCATCAACCGCGAGCAGGCCAAGAAGAACCTGCCGGATCTCAATATCGACTTCATCCCGCTGGACGACCGCAAGACGTACGAGCTGCTGCAAAAGGCCGAGACCACAGCGGTGTTCCAGCTCGAATCGCGCGGCATGAAGGAGCTGATCAAGAAGCTCAAGCCCGACTGCCTGGAAGACCTGATCGCACTGGTGGCACTATTCCGTCCGGGCCCGCTGCAATCGGGCATGGTGGACGACTTCATCAACCGCAAGCACGGCCGCGCCGAGCTGGCTTACCCGCACTCCGACTACCAGTACGAAGGCCTCAAGCCGGTACTGGCACCGACCTACGGCATCATCCTGTATCAGGAACAGGTGATGCAGATTGCCCAGGTGATGGCGGGCTATACCCTGGGCGGCGCCGACATGCTGCGCCGGGCGATGGGTAAGAAAAAACCCGAGGAAATGGCCAAGCAGCGCGGTGGTTTCATCGAAGGCTGCGTGTCCAACAATATCGATGCGGACCTTGCCGGTAACATCTTCGACCTAGTAGAGAAGTTCGCCGGTTACGGGTTCAACAAATCCCACTCCGCGGCTTATGGCCTGGTGTCGTACCAGACCGCCTGGCTGAAAACCCACTACCCGGCGCCGTTCATGGCTGCGGTACTGTCGGCGGACATGCACAACACCGACAAGGTGGTGGTGCTGGTCGAGGAAGTGCGCAGCATGAAGCTGCGCCTCGACGCGCCGGATGTGAACTTCTCCGACTTCAAGTTCACCGTCAACAATGACGGCCGCATCGTCTATGGCCTGGGTGCCATCAAGGGCGTGGGTGAAGGCCCGGTGGAGGCAATTGTAGAAGCCCGTGCCCAGGGCGGCCCGTTCAAGGACCTGTTCGACTTCTGTGAACGTATCGACCTCAAGCGGGTCAACAAGCGTACCCTGGATGCGTTGATCCGAAGTGGCGCGCTGGACCGCCTGGGGCCGCATTTCCATGACGAGATCAAGGCCTATCACGCCAACATCGACATCAACCGTGCAACCTTGATCTCCGCGTTGGGTGAGGCCATCAAGGCTGCCGAGCAGGCAGCCCATACCGCTGACAGCGGCCATGTCGACCTGTTCGGCAGCATGTTCGACGAAGCGGATGTCGATGTTTATGCCAACCACCGCAAGGTGCGTGAACTCACCCTCAAGGAGCGCCTGAAGGGCGAGAAGGACACCCTCGGCCTGTACCTCACCGGCCACCCGATCGACGAGTACGAGGCCGAAATCCGCCGCTTTGCCCGCCAGCGCATCGTCGACCTGAAGCCGTCGCGTGAAACCCAGACTATCGCCGGCATGATCATTGCGCTGCGGGTGATGAAGAACAAGAAGGGCGACAAGATGGGCTTTGTCACGCTGGATGACCGCTCCGGGCGCATCGAGGCATCGTTGTTCGCCGATGCGTTCATGGCGGCACAGTCCTTGCTGCAGAACGATGCCATGGTGGTGGTGGAGGGCGAGGTCAGCAACGACGACTTCTCCGGTGGCCTGCGCCTGCGGGTCAAGCAGGTGATGACCATGGAAGATGCGCGCACCAAGCTGGCCGAAAGCCTGCGCCTGAAGGTGGCGCACGACGCATTGAAGGGCGACCGGCTGAAGTGGCTGGGCGAGCTGATTACCCGCCATCGCGGTGCCTGCCCGATTACCCTGGAATACACCGGCAGCGATGCCAAGGCCATGCTGCAGTTCGGTGACCAGTGGGCAATCGACCCGGCCGACGGGCTGATTCAGGCGCTGCGTGACCAGTTCGGGCGTGAGAACGTCTTCCTGCAATATCGTTGAACCGAAAAAAATTTAATCTCGACCTGAATGCGCCTGATCCCTTAAGGTAGGGCGCCAAACGGATCAACCGGCCGGCCGCCTGGCCGTAGACCCAAGACGGATGACTATGAACCCGAATTTTCTCGATTTCGAACAGCCGATTGCCGACCTGCAAGCCAAGATCGAAGGCCTGCGCCTGGTAGGCAACGACAACTCGCTGAACATCAGCGATGAAATTGCCCGTCTGCAAGACAAGAGCAGCACCCTGACCGAAAGCATCTTCGGCAACCTGACCAGTTGGCAGATCGCCCGTCTGGCCCGTCATCCGCGTCGTCCTTACACCCTGGACTACCTGGAACACATCTTCACCGAGTTCGAAGAGCTGCACGGTGACCGCCACTTCTCCGACGACGCCGCCATTGTGGGTGGTACCGCACGCCTGGACGGCAAGCCGGTCATGGTCATCGGCCACCAGAAGGGCCGTGAAGTGCGCGAGAAGGTGCGCCGCAACTTCGGCATGCCGCGCCCGGAAGGCTACCGCAAGGCTTGCCGCCTGATGGAAATGGCCGAGCGCTTCAAGATGCCGATCCTGACGTTCATCGACACTCCGGGCGCCTACCCGGGTATCGACGCCGAAGAGCGCAACCAGAGCGAGGCAATCGCCTGGAACCTGCGAGTGATGGCTCGCCTGAAAACCCCGATCATCGCGACCGTGATTGGCGAGGGTGGTTCTGGCGGTGCACTGGCCATCGGTGTGTGTGACCAGCTCAACATGCTGCAGTATTCCACCTACTCAGTGATCTCGCCGGAAGGTTGTGCTTCGATCCTGTGGAAGACTGCCGACAAGGCGGCTGATGCAGCAGAAGCCATGGGTATCACTGCCGAGCGCCTGAAAAGCCTGAACATCGTCGACAAGGTGATCCAGGAACCGTTGGGCGGCGCCCACCGCGACCCGGCCAAGATGTCGGAAAGCATCCGCGCCGACCTGGTGCAGCAGCTGGACATGCTCAGCAAGTTCGACAACGACGCGCTGCTGGCCCGCCGTTACGAGCGCCTGATGAGCTACGGCCTCTGATAGCGAGATGAATGGCACCGGCTTCGCCGGTGTTCGCGGGCAAGCCCGCTCCCACAGGGACAGCGCTCTTCTGCACCGAGCGCGCAACTTGAGGGAGCGGGCTTGCCCGCGAATGCATTCTTGAATTGAGTGCGGGTTCGATGATCAACCTCACCCCTTGGCTCAACGCCCCAGCCTGGTACATCGCCTTTTCAGGCGGCCTCGATTCCACCGTCCTCCTGCACCTGCTGGCCGACTACGCTCGCCATCACACATCCCCCCCGCTGCGTGCGATCCACATCCATCACGGTCTGCAAACCGCTGCCGACGCCTGGCCCGCACACTGCCAAGCCATCTGCGACAATCTCGGCATTGAACTCCAGGTCATCCACGTCCAGGTCGCCCCCGGCGCCAGCCTCGAACAGGCCGCTCGCGACGCCCGCTATGCCGCGTTCAAGCAAGCCCTGAGCCCCGGCGACATCCTGTTCACCGGCCAGCACCGTGACGACCAGGCCGAAACCCTGCTGTTTCGTCTGTTGCGCGGCGCCGGTCTGCGTGGCCTGGCTGCAATGCCGGTGCAGCGGGCGCTAGGGCAGGGCAGTCTGGTCAGGCCTTTGCTGGCTTGTGCTCGGCAGCAGCTGCAAGACTATGCCCGAATGAAGGGGCTGGCCTGGATCGAAGACCCGTCAAACGCCGACACACATTTCGCCCGCAACTTTCTGCGTGGCGAGGTGCTCCCGCATTTGCAGCAACGTTGGCCGCAAACCACCCAGAACCTCGCCCGCGCCGCAGAGCACCTGGGCGAAGCCTTGGGGCTGCTGGACGAGCTCGCCCAAGGTGACCTTGCGTGCGCAGCAAGGGGGGCGCCGCAGGCCTGGGCCGGGTTGGACTCGCTCGATCTGGCATCTCTGGTCGCGTTGTCGCCCGCCCGTCAGCGCAATGCCCTGCAGTATTGGCTGAGCCTTCGCACCCGTTTGCCAGACACCCGACACTGGGCCGGCTGGGCGGACCTGCGTGATGCTGCCGGGGATGCGCAGCCGGTCTGGCGGCTCGCCGACGGGCAACTGCTGCGCAGCCATGGGCGCATCTGGTGGCTGAGTGGTGACTGGCTACAGTTGCCCGTCGGCGAGCTGGCCTGGGCGAACCCCATCGGGCCGCTGTTGCTGCCAGGTAACGGCAGCGTGCGTCTTGCGGTCGCACAGCCGCTCGGAGACCTGCGCATCGCCTATCGCCAGGGCGGCGAAATGCTGGACATCCCTGGCCGTGGGCGGCGCGACCTCAAGCGCCTGCTCAACGAGTTGCAGGTGCCGCATTTCCTGCGCCCACGCCTGCCGCTGCTGTATCAGGGCGAGTGTTTGCTGGCAGTGGCCAACCTGCCGGGGTTGGTGCAGGCGGATTGCCAGCTGCACTGGCAGTTACCGACGAACGCGCAAGGTTTGAGCTGAAGGGTACATTCGGGTAGACTACCCTCCCTTCTTGATACAGCTTCTGTGGGTTCCGCGAAAACACAGGAGTTGCCGATTACCAAGCAGTTTTTTGCTGGGCTGATTCTGGAAATGACGAGCGAGCTCCATGCCGGGGATACCCCTGGTCTGTACAGACGCGGCAGTTTTTCGAGATGCACTGTGATTGACGCAGGTGATCGGGGGCTTCGGCCTTCCTTCGCTTTCTCCGGCGGCGCTGGCCGCCTTAACGCAGACTTCTAGGGTTTTTCATGACGCGCTACATATTCGTCACGGGCGGTGTTGTTTCTTCATTGGGGAAAGGCATTGCCTCGGCTTCCCTGGCGGCCATCCTGGAAGCGCGGGGCCTGAAGGTCACCATGCTCAAGCTGGATCCGTACATCAACGTCGATCCGGGCACCATGAGCCCGTTCCAGCACGGTGAAGTGTTCGTCACCCACGATGGCGCTGAGACCGACCTCGACCTGGGCCACTACGAGCGGTTCATCCGCACCACCATGACCCAGAACAACAACTTCACCACCGGCCGCATCTACGAGCACGTGCTGCGTAAAGAGCGTCGTGGTGATTACCTGGGCGCGACCATCCAGGTCATCCCGCACATCACCGACGAGATCAAGCGTCGCATCATCAAGGGTGCCGGCGATGCCGACGTGGCCCTGGTGGAAATCGGCGGTACCGTGGGTGACATCGAGTCGCAGCCGTTCCTCGAGGCCATCCGCCAGCTGCGCGTCGAAGTGGGCTCCAAGCGCGCCATGCTGATGCACCTGACCCTGGTCCCGTACATCGCCACCGCTGGCGAAACCAAGACCAAGCCGACTCAGCACTCGGTCAAGGAGCTGCGCTCCATCGGCCTGCAGCCTGACGTGCTGATCTGCCGCTCCGACCACCCGGTCGATGCCTCGTCGCGTCGCAAGATCGCGCTGTTCACCAACGTTGAAGAGCGTGCGGTGATTTCGCTGGAAGACGTCGACACCATCTACAAGATCCCGGGCGTACTGCACGCACAGGGCCTGGACGACTTCGTCGTCGAGCGTTTCGGCCTGCAGTGCAGTGGCGCCGACCTGTCCGAGTGGGACAAGGTGGTCGATGCCAAGCTCAACCCTGAGCAGGAAGTGACCATCGCCATGGTCGGCAAGTACATGGAGCTGCTGGACGCGTACAAGTCGCTGATCGAAGCGATGAGCCACGCCGGCATCACCAACCGTACCAAGGTCAACCTGCGCTACATCGATTCGGAAGACATCGAGAACCAGGGCACCAGCCTGCTCGAAGGCGCCGATGCCATTCTGGTGCCGGGCGGTTTCGGCCTGCGCGGCGTGGAAGGCAAGATCACTGCGGTGCAATACGCCCGTGAAAACAAAGTGCCGTACCTGGGTATCTGCCTGGGCATGCAGGTGGCCGTGATCGAATTCGCCCGTAACGTCATGGGCTGGAAAGACGCCAACTCCACCGAGTTCGACCGCAACAGCGGCCACCCTGTGGTCGGCCTGATCACCGAGTGGGCCGATGCCACCGGTGCCGTCGAAACCCGCAACGAGGCTTCCGACCTGGGCGGCACCATGCGCCTGGGCGCACAGGACTGCCAGCTGGCTGCCGGTTCCAAGGTACACGACTGCTACGGCAAGGACGTGATCACCGAGCGTCACCGCCACCGCTACGAAGTGAACAACAACCTGCTGCCGCAACTGGTCGACGCTGGCCTGGTGGTTTCTGGCCGTTCCGAAGACGGCGCGCTGGTGGAAGTGGTCGAGTCCAAGGACCACCCATGGTTCGTCGCCTGCCAGTTCCACCCGGAGTTCACCTCCACCCCGCGTGACGGCCACCCGCTGTTCAGTGGTTTCGTCAAGGCAGCCCTGGCTCAGAAGAACAAGGCCTGATCAATGACCCAGAAGATCATCCGCGTCGGTAACATCGAGATCGCCAACGACAAGCCGTTCGTCCTGTTCGGCGGCATGAACGTCCTGGAGTCCCGTGACCTGGCAATGAAGGTCTGCGAGGAGTACGTGCGGGTTACCGAGAAGCTCGGTATCCCCTACGTGTTCAAGGCCAGCTTCGACAAGGCCAACCGTTCGTCGGTGACGTCTTACCGTGGCCCTGGCATGGAAGAAGGGCTGAAGATCTTCGAAGAGATCAAGCGCACCTTCAACGTGCCGGTGATCACTGATGTGCACGAGCCCTACCAGTGCGAGCCGGTGGCCAAGGTGTGTGACATCATCCAGTTGCCAGCCTTCCTTTCGCGCCAGACCGACCTGGTCGTCGCGATGGCCAAGACCGGCGCTGTGATCAACATCAAGAAGGCGCAGTTCCTCGCGCCGCACGAGATGAAGCACATCCTCGCCAAGTGCGTCGAGGCCGGTAACGACCAGCTCATCCTGTGTGAGCGCGGTTCGAGCTTCGGCTACAACAACCTGGTGGTGGACATGCTCGGCTTCGGCATCATGAAGCAGTTCGAGTACCCGGTGTTCTTCGACGTGACCCACGCCCTGCAGACACCGGGCGGTCGCGCCGATTCCGCCGGTGGCCGCCGCGCCCAGGTCACCGACCTGGCCAAGGCGGGCATGAGCCAGGGCCTGGCCGGCCTGTTCCTCGAAGCCCACCCGGACCCGGACAACGCCAAATGCGATGGCCCATGCGCCCTGCGCCTGGACAAACTGGAGCCATTCCTGGCCCAGCTCAAGCAACTGGACGACCTGGTGAAAAGTTTTCCGACGGTAGAAACCGCGTAAAGCTCATTTCTCGGGTAAAGTACCGCCCGATCCACCCCTGACCAATCGGTCAGGGGCTCCCTTCACCCGGCCTGCCCACTGCAAATCCGCCTGGTGAACGGCAAGAATTTCTTAAGCTAAGTTGTTTTCGTCAATTCTGGAGTGCTTACAACAATGGCAAAAATCGTCGACATCAAAGGTCGTGAAGTTCTCGATTCGCGTGGCAACCCCACCGTGGAAGCCGATGTACTGCTCGACAACGGCATCATCGGCAGCGCTTGCGCGCCGTCCGGTGCTTCCACCGGCTCGCGCGAAGCGCTGGAGCTGCGTGATGGCGACAAGAGCCGTTACCTGGGCAAGGGCGTGCTGAAGGCCGTCGCCAACATCAACGGCCCGATCCGTGACCTGCTGCTGGGCAAGGACCCTTCCGACCAGAAGGCCCTGGACCACGCCATGATCGAACTGGACGGTACCGAGAACAAGGCCAAGCTGGGCGCCAACGCCATCCTGGCTGTTTCCCTGGCTGCCGCCAAGGCCGCTGCCCAGGACCAGGACCTGCCGCTGTACGCGCACATCGCCAACCTGAACGGCACTCCGGGCCAGTACTCGATGCCGGTTCCGATGATGAACATCATCAACGGTGGCGAGCACGCCGACAACAACGTCGACATCCAGGAGTTCATGGTTCAGCCGGTTGGCGCCAAGACCTTCTCCGACGGCCTGCGCATGGGTACCGAAATCTTCCACCACCTCAAAGCTGTGCTGAAGGCCCGTGGCCTGAACACTGCCGTGGGTGACGAAGGTGGTTTCGCTCCTAACCTGGCTTCCAACGAAGACGCCCTGGGCGCCATCGCCGAAGCGGTCGAAAAAGCCGGCTACAAGCTGGGCACCGACGTGACCCTGGCCCTGGACTGCGCGGCTTCCGAATTCTACGAAGACGGCAAGTACAACCTGTCCGGCGAAGGCAAGTCGTTCGACGCTGAAGGTTTCGCCGAGTACCTGAAAGGCCTGACCGAGCGCTTCCCGATCATCTCGATCGAAGATGGCCTGGACGAGTCCGACTGGGCTGGCTGGAAGATCCTCACCGACAAGATTGGTGAAAAGGTACAGCTGGTGGGCGACGACCTGTTCGTGACCAACACCAAGATCCTGAAGGAAGGCATCGAGAAGGGCATCGGTAACTCGATCCTGATCAAGTTCAACCAGATCGGCTCGCTGACCGAAACCCTGGAAGCCATCCAGATGGCCAAGGCTGCCGGCTACACCGCAGTGATCTCGCACCGCTCCGGTGAAACCGAAGACTCGACCATTGCCGACCTGGCCGTGGGTACCGCTGCTGGCCAGATCAAGACTGGTTCGCTGTGCCGTTCCGACCGCGTTTCCAAGTACAACCAGCTGCTGCGCATCGAAGAGCAACTGGGTGCCAAAGCGGTTTACCGTGGTCGTGCCGAGTTTCGCGGCTAAGCAAGAGATGGTAAAAAGACAGCAGCCGGAGTTGTAGGAACGTTCGTACTGATCTTTCCTTCATCCCAACGGGTTTCTGTCAACGAAGCCTGGCCTCGGCCAGGCTTCGTGCTATTCGAGGCCCCGAAGTAACAAGTACGCGGCAGCCTTTTTAACCTGGATAACGTGATGCGCAGTCCCTATTGGGTGTTCCTCGTTCTGCTCCTGCTGCTGGGTGGCCTGCAGTACCGCCTGTGGGTGGGTAATGGCAGCCTGGCGCAAGTGACCGAACTGAAGCAGCAGATTGACGAGCAGCATGCCGAGAACGAGCGCTTGCTTGAGCGCAACCGCGTGCTCGATGCCGAAGTGCTGGAGCTGAAAAAAGGCATGGAGACCGTTGAAGAACGGGCTCGCCACGAATTGGGAATGGTCAAAGAGGGCGAAACCCTCTTCCAGTTGCCACAGAAATGATCGATACCTTACCGGCCTTCTGGGCCGTGATTCCTGCTGCGGGCGTAGGTGCCCGCATGGCTGCCGACCGCCCCAAGCAATACCTGGAGCTGGCAGGGCAGACCATCCTCGAGCACAGCCTCGACTGTTTTCTTGGCCACCCGGCGCTCAAAGGCGTGGTGGTCAGCATTGCTGAAGATGACCCGTACTGGCCGGCCCTGCGTTGCGCCAGCGACCCGCGCATCCAGCGCGCAGCGGGCGGGCGCGAGCGTGCCGATTCGGTGCTCAATGCCTTGCTGTTGCTGCATGCGCAAGGCGCCTCGGACAGCGACTGGGTGCTGGTGCATGATGCTGCGCGGCCGAATTTGGCGCGCAGCGACCTGGACAAGCTGTTGTCGGAGCTGGCGGACGACCCGGTGGGTGGCCTGCTGGCGGTACCGGCGCGCGATACCCTCAAGCGTGCCGATGGCAGCGGCCGGGTAAGTGCTACCGTGGACCGCAGCACCATCTGGCAGGCCTACACACCGCAGATGTTCCGCCTTGGGGCACTGCACCGGGCGTTGGCCGAGTGCCTGGTGTCGGATGTGGTGGTTACCGATGAAGCTTCTGCCATTGAGTGGTCCGGCCAGGCGCCGCGGCTGGTGGAAGGGCGCAGTGACAACATCAAGGTGACCCGGCCGGAAGACCTGGAGTGGTTGCGCCAGCGCTGGGCTGGGCGGCGCTGAAGGCTCAAACCGGTGTTGGCTTCTTCGCGGGCTTGCCCGCGAAGAGGCCGGTACAGCCAGCATATCCCTTCAGCCGAAACGATATTCCGGCAACCCCGCCAACCCTTCCTTCAGGTAATCCACCAGCCGCCGCACTTTGGGCGATAGGTGCCGCTGCTGCGGATACAGCGCCCACACTGCCGTATTCGGCGGCTGGTGCGCTTCCAGCAACGACACCAGAGCCCCCGTATTCAAGTGCTCCAGCACGTAATAATCCGGCAACTGGCACAACCCCATCCCCTGCAATGCCGCATCCAGCACCGCCTGCCCACTGTTGCAGCGCCAGTTTCCTTGCACCCGCTGGCTGATCTCACGCCCGTCCTGCTGCAATGCCCACAAGTCCGAACTGCCCACCAGGCAATTGTGCCGCGCCAACTCTGACAGGCTGTGGGGGCGACCGTAACGTTCCAGATAAGCCGGCGAGGCACACAGGTACATGCGCCGGGGTGCGAGGCGGGCGGCCACCAACCGAGAGTCGGCCAGCCGCCCCAAACGGATGGCCAGGTCCATGCCTTCATGCAGCAGGTCGAGGGTGTGGTTGCTCAGCTCCACCTCCACCCGCAACTGCGGGTACAGCGCCATGAACCGTGTCACGAGCGGCACGATGAAGCGCTCGCCGTACGCTACCGCGCAAGTCATGCGCAGCAATCCCTTTGGCTCGCTGGCCAAGTCGCCCATGGCGCGCAGGGCTTCCTCGCGGCCATCCTGAAGACGTTGGCAATGCTGCAGAAAGGTTTGCCCGGCCTCGCTCAAGGTCACCCGACGGGTACTGCGGTAGAGCAGGCGTGTTTGCAGGCGCTCCTCCAGCCGGGCGATCTGGCGACTGATGTGCGACGAGGAAACCCCCAGGCGTTCGGCTGCTGCCGTGAACTGTCCAGATTCGGCCACGGCGACGAATTCGTCGATACCTTCCCAGCGGCTGCTCATTGATTATCCCTGCATGGCAATAATGTTTTGTCTTTGCCTGGATTATTCATCAAAAGGCAGTGAATTACACTGCAAGCCTGAATCGACACTCTGTCTGGAGACCTTTGATGATCAAGTCCCGTGCCGCCGTAGCCTTCGAAGCCAAGAAACCCCTGGAGATCGTCGAAGTCGACGTGGCCATGCCCAAGGCCGGTGAAGTGCTGCTGCGCGTGGTCGCCAGTGGTGTCTGCCACACCGACGCCTACACCCTGTCCGGTGCCGACCCGGAAGGCATCTTCCCGTCGATCCTCGGCCACGAAGGTGGCGCGATCGTTGAAGCGGTAGGCGAGGGCGTGACCTCGGTGGCCGTTGGCGATCATGTGATTCCGCTCTACACCCCGGAATGCGGCAAGTGCAAGTTCTGCCTCTCGGGCAAGACCAACCTGTGCCAGGCCATCCGTGCGACCCAAGGCAAGGGCCTGATGCCCGACGGCACCACGCGCTTCTCGTACAAGGGCCAGCAACTGTTCCACTACATGGGTACCTCGACCTTCTCCGAGTACACCGTGCTGCCGGAAATCTCCGTGGCCAAGATCCAGAAAGAAGCACCACTGGAAAAGGTGTGCCTGCTGGGCTGTGGCGTCACCACCGGTATTGGTGCGGTGCTCAACACCGCCAAGGTCAAGCCGGGTGATACCGTGGCCATCTTCGGCCTGGGCGGCATCGGCCTGTCGGCGGTGATCGGTGCGGTCAAGGCCAAGGCCTCGCGCATCATCGCCATCGACATCAACCCGGCCAAGTTCGAGATCGCCCGCCAGCTGGGCGCCACCGACTGCATCAACCCGAAAGACTACGACCGCCCGATCCAGGAAGTGATCGTCGACCTCACCGACGGTGGTGTGGACTTCTCCTTCGAGTGCATCGGCAACGTGCAACTGATGCGTGCGGCGCTGGAGTGCTGCCACAAGGGCTGGGGCGAGTCGGTGATCATCGGCGTGGCCGGTGCCGGCCAGGAAATCGCCACCCGTCCGTTCCAGCTGGTGACCGGCCGGGTATGGCGCGGTTCGGCGTTCGGTGGCGTGCGTGGCCGCAGCGAGCTGCCAAGCTACGTGGAAATGTCCGAGAAGGGCGAGATCCCGCTGGATACCTTCATCACCCACACCATGGGCCTGGAGGATATCAACAAAGCCTTCGACCTGATGCATGAAGGCAAGAGCATCCGCAGCGTGATCCACTTCTGAGGTACGCCATGAGCCTGGATAACATCTCCTGCCAGAAAAGCTTCGGCGGTTGGCACAAGCGTTACCGGCATCACTCCAAGGTGCTGGGCTGCGACATGGTATTTGCCGTGTACTTGCCGCCGCAGGCCGAGCTGGGTGAGAAGCTGCCGGTGCTGTACTGGCTCAGCGGCCTCACCTGCACCGACGAGAACTTCATGCAGAAGGCCGGCGCCCAGCGCCTGGCCGCCGAGCTTGGGCTGATCATCGTCGCCCCCGACACCAGCCCGCGTGGCGAGCAGGTGCCTGGCGACCCGGACGGCGCCTGGGACTTCGGCCTGGGGGCGGGCTTCTACCTCAACGCCACCCAGCAACCCTGGGCCAAGCACTACCACATGCACGACTATGTGGTGGAGGAGTTGCCCGCGCTGATCGAGGCGCACTTCCCGGCATCGGGCGAGCGCAGTATCAGTGGCCACTCCATGGGCGGGCATGGCGCACTGGTGTGCGCCTTGCGCAACCCGGGGCGTTACCGTTCGGTGTCGGCGTTCTCGCCGATCAGCAACCCGATGGACTGCCCATGGGGCGAGAAGGCCTTTAGCCGCTACCTGGGTGACGACCGTGCGCGCTGGCGTGAGTGGGATGCCAGTGTGCTGTTGGCCGAAACGCCGGCCGGCGAGTGCCCGCCGTTGCTGGTGGACCAGGGCGACCGTGATGATTTTCTCGAAAAGCAGCTCAAGCCTGAAGCGCTGGAGCAGGCGGCACGCAAAGGGGGGCATGAACTGACCCTGCGCCTGCAGCCGGGTTATGACCACAGCTACTACTTCATTGCCAGCTTCATCGAGGAACACCTGCGCCATCATGCGGTGGCACTGGGGCGGGTGTAACAGCCCGGTCCAAAAGCCGCCAAACCCGCTGCAAAGCAGGTAGAATCACGCCCTGACTCATTCAGGGCGTTTTCTTATGCGTATTGGCCACGGCTACGATGTGCACCGTTTCTGCGACGGTGATTTCATTACCCTGGGCGGGGTGCGTATCCCCCACAAATACGGCCTGCTGGCCCACTCCGACGGCGACGTGCTGCTGCACGCCCTGAGCGATGCCTTGCTGGGTGCTGCGGCGCTGGGCGATATCGGCAAGCACTTCCCCGACACCGACCCACAGTTCAAGGGTGCCGACAGCCGCGTGCTGCTGCGCCATGTGGTTGGCATCGTCAAGGCCAAGGGCTGGAAGGTCGGCAACGTCGACGCCACCATCGTCGCCCAGGCACCGAAGATGGCCCCGTACATCGAGACCATGCGCCAGCTGATCGCCGAGGACCTGCAGGTCGAGCTCGACCAGGTCAACGTCAAGGCCACCACCACCGAAAAGCTGGGCTTCACCGGCCGCGAGGAGGGTATTGCCGTGCATTCGGTCGCCCTGCTGCTGCCAGCATGACCGAACTGGAACTGCTGGGCCCGCGCGCATCGGGCGAACCACTGGGCACCGCTGTCCTCAAGGCAGTGGCCGAAGACTTTCAGGTCGACGAAGTGCTGGATATTCCACTGTCCGGCCAGGGCGAGCACTTGTGGCTGTGGGTCGAGAAGCGTGACCTGAACACCGAAGAGGCCGCTCGCCGCCTGGCGCGCGCCGCCGGTGTGCCGGTGCGCACCATCAGTTATGCCGGGCTCAAGGACCGTCAGGCCCTGACCCGTCAGTGGTTCAGCCTGCACCTGCCAGGCAAGGCCGACCCGGACCTGTCGCGTGCCGAGGATGCCAGCCTGCGCGTGCTCAAGCAGGTGCGTCACCAGCGCAAGCTGCAGCGTGGCGCGCATTCGGCCAACGGCTTCACCCTGCGCCTGACGGCCCTGGCGGCGGATCACCAGGCGCTGGACGCGCGCCTGGAACAGTTGAAGCAGCACGGTGTACCCAACTATTTCGGCACCCAGCGCTTCGGTCACGGCGGCGGCAACGTCCATGACGCCCTCGACTGGGCGGCGCGCAAAGCCTTGCCCGAGCAGCGCAATGTGCGTTCGCGGCTGCTTTCGGCCGGGCGTAGCTACCTGTTCAATCAGGTGCTGGCTGCGCGTGTCGCCGAAGGTAGCTGGGCGCAGGCGCAGGTCGGCGACCTGCTGGCATTCACTGACAGCCGTAGCTTTTTCCCGGCGGGAGAGGCGGAATGTGCCGACCCGCGCCTGGCGATTCTCGATCTGCACCCGACCGGCCCGATGTGGGGCGAGGGCGCTTCGCCTGCTGACGGGGCCACTGCCCGCCTGGAAAACGCCGTCGGTGCAGACCAGCCGGCACTTTGCCAGTGGTTGGCCCAGGCGGGCATGGATCACGAACGGCGCATTTTGCGGCTCCCTATTGGCGGCCTGACATGGCATTATCCCGAGCCTGATATCCTGCAACTGGAATTCGTCCTGCCGGCCGGATGCTTCGCCACCGTGGTGGTGCGTGAAGTCGTGGATCTGGTGTCGGCAGGGCAGACGGACAGCCCATGCGTATTCTGATTTCGAACGACGACGGTGTTACCGCGCCCGGCATCGCCGCGCTGCACGCTGCGCTGGCGGATTACGCTGAGTGCTCGGTGATCGCCCCGGAGCAAGACAAGAGCGGCGCCAGCAGTTCGCTGACGCTGGACCGGCCACTGCACCCGCAAACCCTGGCCAACGGTTTCATCAGCCTCAACGGCACGCCGACCGACTGTGTGCACCTGGGGCTCAATGGGCTGTTGCCGCACACGCCGGACATGGTCGTGTCGGGGATCAACCTCGGTGCCAACCTGGGCGATGACGTGCTGTATTCGGGCACGGTCGCCGCCGCGTTGGAAGGCCGCTTCCTGGGTGGCACGTCGCTGGCGTTTTCGCTGTTGTCGCGCCAGCCGGACAACCTGCCGACCGCGGCCCATATCGCCCGCCGCCTGGTCGAGGCCCAGTCGCGCCTGGCGCTGCCACCCCGCACCGTGCTCAACGTAAACATTCCCAACCTGCCGCTGGAGCACATTCGTGGCATCCGGCTCACCCGCCTCGGTCACCGGGCGCGGGCGGCGGCACCGACCAAGGTGGTCAACCCGCGCGGCAAGGAAGGTTACTGGATCGCCGTGGCCGGCGATGCCGAGGACGGCGGCCCGGGTACCGACTTCCACGCGGTGATGCAGGGCTATGTCTCGATCACTCCGTTGCAACTCGACCGCACCTTCAATGATGCCTTCGAGCAGCTCGACGGTTGGCTGGAGGGCCTGCTCTGATGCGCGAGGACGATATGCTGCGCCGCGGCATCGGCATGACCTCCCAGCGTACCCGGGAGCGGCTGATCCAGCGTCTGTGCGAAGAGGGCGTTTCGAACACCAAGGTGCTCGACGTGATTCGTCGCACCCCGCGCCACCTGTTCGTCGACGAGGCACTGGCGCATCGTGCCTACGAAGACACCGCATTGCCCATCGGCCACAACCAGACCATCTCGCAGCCGTTCATGGTTGCCCACATGAGCGAGCTGCTGCTCGAGGCCGGGCCGCTGGACAAGGTGCTGGAGATTGGTACCGGCTCAGGCTACCAGACGGCGATCCTGGCCCAGCTGGTGGAACGGGTGTTTTCGGTGGAGCGTATCAAGGTGCTGCAGGACCGGGCCAAAGAGCGCCTGGTGGAACTGAACCTGCGCAACGTGGTATTCCGCTGGGGCGATGGCTGCGAAGGCTGGCCGGCGCTGGCGCCGTACAACGGCATCATCGTCACGGCGGTGGCGCCAGAAGTGCCGCAGGCATTGCTTGACCAGCTTGCACCCGGGGGGCGCATGGTGATCCCGGTGGGGGCGACCGGCGAAGCGCAGCAACTGATGCTGATCGTGCGCGAGGAGCATGGATTCTCCCGGCGCGTGCTGGGGGCCGTGCGCTTCGTCCCGCTACTCAATGGTCCGCTGGCCTGAGGCTTGCGGGTATGAGCCGCGCGGTATTTTTGCGCCAGCGGCGAATTCTTGCCGCTTCGCCCTGTCTATCTGGCGGTAGAAAGCGCTAGCTCGCACCGGGGTATTGCAACAGCCTTTTGCACCCGCCTGCCAATACTGGCCGGCTTGGTTATAATTGCAACAATATTGCATTTCTTGTCTTCATATCGTTTTTCGGCACCATGAGGGGAGCGCGGGTGGGTCACACAGTCATTCGGCAGCGCAAGGACGGGTCGGGTTTCAAGCTTCTGGTGATTGCACTGGCCATGGGCACGCTACTGGTGGGTTGCTCGAGCACCAGCAGCAACAGCAGTGCGCGGGTAGTCGACCGCAATAACACCGTGCCCAAGCGCCCGGCGGTGACGTCCGGGCAGTACGTCGTCAAGCCGGGTGACACGCTGTTCTCCATTGCCTTCCGCTATGGCTGGGACTACAAGGAGCTGGCCGCACGCAACGGCATCGCGGCGCCTTATACCATTCGCCCGGGGCAAGCGATTCGTTTCAGCAGCGGTTCCAGCAGCAGTACCACGGTGGTGTCCAGCCCCTCTTCATCGAGCCGCACCACGGTCACCCGCAGGCCCGTAGGCACGACTGCTGTGACGCCTGCCAACCCCAGCAAACCGGCAACGCCGGCAACCTCCACCAGTACGCCGGTTGCCACCACCGTGCCTGCGGCAGAGCGCGCCGTAGGCGGCTGGACCTGGCCTGCCAACGGCGTGCTGATTGGAAAATTTGCTTCAAACGGTAGTTTGAATAAAGGCATTGATATCGCCGGTGATTTGGGACAGCCTGTTTTTGCTGCGTCTGATGGTGCGGTGGTTTACGCCGGGAGTGGTTTAAGGGGCTACGGCGAGCTGATCATCATCAAGCACAGTGATACCTACGTCAGTGCCTACGGTCATAACCGCAGGCTGTTGGTTCGGGAGGGGCAGCAGGTCAAGGCAGGGCAGTCGATTGCTGAAATGGGGTCTACGGGCACAGATCGGGTGAAGCTGCATTTCGAGATTCGCCGCCAGGGCAAACCCGTCGATCCACTCCAGTTCCTGCCACGCCGTTGATCGTTGTACCCGGCCTGTTCCTGTGATGTAGAGGGGACAGGCTCAAGCGCTGCCAGGGATAAAGGTGCCGCTCGAGTCTGAGTTCGAACTCAGCAAAGGACTATAACAATGGCTCTCAGTAAAGAAGTGCCGGAGTTTGACATCGACGATGACGTCCTCCTGATGGAGACGGGTATCGTTTTGGAAACGGATGTGGTGTCAGACGAACCTGCTGTATCTTCGGTTCGGACGAGGGCCAAGTCGGGCTCTTCGCTCAAGCAACACAAGTACATCGATTACAGCCGGGCGCTCGATGCCACCCAGCTGTATCTCAACGAAATCGGCTTCTCGCCGCTGCTTTCGCCGGAAGAGGAAGTGCATTTTGCGCGTTTGTCGCAAAAGGGTGACCCTGCTGGCCGCAAGCGCATGATCGAAAGCAACCTGCGCCTGGTTGTTAAAATTGCCCGTCGTTACGTGAACCGTGGCCTGTCGCTGCTCGACCTGATCGAGGAGGGCAACCTGGGGCTGATTCGTGCGGTCGAGAAGTTCGACCCGGAGCGTGGTTTCCGTTTCTCGACCTATGCGACCTGGTGGATTCGCCAGACCATCGAGCGGGCGATCATGAACCAGACCCGCACCATTCGCTTGCCGATTCACGTGGTCAAAGAGCTGAACGTCTACCTGCGCGCGGCGCGCGAGCTGACCCAAAAGCTGGACCACGAACCCTCCCCGGAAGAAATCGCCACGTTGCTGGAGAAGCCCGTCGCCGAGGTCAAGCGCATGCTCGGCCTGAACGAACGGGTGTCTTCGGTGGATGTGTCGCTTGGCCCGGATTCGGACAAGACCCTGCTCGACACCCTGACCGACGACCGCCCGACAGACCCGTGCGAGCTGCTACAGGATGACGACCTGTCGCAGAGCATCGACCAGTGGCTGGGGGAGTTGACCGACAAGCAGCGTGAAGTGGTGGTACGCCGCTTTGGCCTGCGCGGGCATGAAAGCAGCACCCTGGAGGATGTTGGCCTGGAGATCGGCCTGACCCGGGAACGGGTGCGGCAGATCCAGGTAGAAGGGCTCAAGCGCCTGCGTGAGATCCTGGAGAAGAACGGCCTGTCCAGCGAGTCGTTGTTCCAGTAGCGAAAGCTTGTAAATCAAAAGCGCCCCGATGACCTCGGGGCGTTTTTGTGTGGTGCGCCAGGCATGGCGCGTTGCGCGCAAGCGCAACCAGCTTGGCTGTGGTGGCCTCGCTGGTGACTTGGAGGTGAAAGTCCTCTACACACCCGGCAAGGGGAAGTGTTAGCCAGAGGCAAGGGTGTCGTAGGCGACTACGAATCTGAAGGAAGCCCGAGGCAAAATGCTGGCCTGACGAAAAGGAAGCGGATTAGGCGGTACAGCGGGGTAAGGTGGCCACACTCACCAAAGCCCAATACTTGCACGGAACGCTGTGACGTAAATCCGACAGGCATAAGCAGGAAAGTCGCGCGAATTACCCTGGGAGATCTGCACGTTCGCCACTGTGCTACCGAGCGTCGAGAGGCGACGGGATGAGCGTGCAGAAGTCAGCCGAAGCCGTAGTAAGTGGCGGTTAACCGCGTCACCAAGGGCCGAACAGGTTATGCCGCCAGTAGGCGTTAAAGTCTCGTTGAATACCGAAATGCAGAAAGTTCTCCCAGAGAAACTGCCACTCCTGGTCCCGGACGGTATCCGAGGATGACGGCTGGCAGCGCGCAGGTATCGGCGGCGTCTATGACGTGGACGAAAGCGGAGCCGGACACGCTGATGGAGCGGGTGCTTGCACCGAGCAACCTCAAGCGTGCGTATCAACGCGTGGTCAGCAATAAGGGAGCACCGGGTGCCGATGGCATGACGGTCGCCGAATTGGCAGGCTACGTGAAACAGTATTGGCCCATTCTTAAAGCCAGATTGTTGGCCGGTGAATACCATCCCCAAGCTGTACGAGCGGTTGAAATTCCCAAACCGCAGGCGGAACACGACAGTTGGGTATCCCGAGTGTCGTTGATCGCCTCATCCAGCAAGCCCTGTTGCAACAGCTCACACCTATCTTCGACCCACTGTTTTCGGATTTCAGCTACGGCTTCCGTCCGGGCAGAAGCGCTCACCAAGCCGTTGAAATGGCACGTGCCCATGTGGTGGCGGGCCATCGCTGGTGCGTGGAGATCGATCTTGAGAAGTTCTTTGATCGAGTCAACCACGACACTCTGATGGCGTGCGTGCAGCGTCACGTTGAAGACAAGCGTGTGCTCAAACTGATCCGTCGCTACCTCGAAGCCGGGGTCATGTCGGGCGGGATCGTCAACCAACGGCAACAGGGGACGCCGCAAGGCGGCCCGCTCTCGCCGTTGCTGTCGAATATCCTGCTCGACGAACTTGATCGAGAGCTTGAGCGTCGCGGTCATCGCTTCGTGCGTTACGCCGATGATGCGAACATCTATGTGCGCAGCCCTCGTGCAGGCGAACGGACGATGAACAGCGTTGAGCATTTCCTGAATCAACGTTTGAAACTGAAGTTGAACCGGGGAAAGAGCCTTGGGCCTGTGACTACTTGGGCTATGGAATGAGCAGTCACCGACAGCCCAGGCTCCGAATCGCCACCTTGAGCCTGCGTCGTTTACGCGACCGGCTCAAGGAACTGCTGCGCGGCGCACAGGGCCGCAAGATGGCAAGTGTCATCGAGTGTATCAACCCGGTGCTACGTGGTTGGGCGGGCTACTTCAAGCTCACTCAAGGCAAAAGGGCTTTGGAAACGGTCGATGGATGGGTGCGTCACGTACTTCGTTGCATGCTGTGGCGGCAATGGAAGCGACCCTCGACGAGGGCTCGTAACCTGATCCGGCTAGGTATCGATGGGGCGCGTGCGTGGAAATCGACGGTCAATGGGCGTGGCCCATGGTGGAATTCGGGAGCGCCACATATGAATCAGGCGCTACCGAAGAAGTTGTGGGATGGTCTTGGACTGGTCTCGGTACTGGATACGATAAACCGACTTAACCGCATAACCTGAACCGCCGTATACGGAACCGTACGTACGGTGGTGTGAGAGGACGGCGGATGTGAATCCGCCTCCTACTCGATTGATGAAAACAGGTCTTTCGTGTGCGTCTGTCGAGGGGCTACAAAGCAGTCCCGTGATGTATGGCGCCACCTCGGTAACATTGCATGTAAGCCTTTTCTTACTTGTTTTGTAAGCTATCTATGCAAGTCTCAGTAAATCATTGTCGTTTTCAGCCCCGGTATTTTTCCAACTCATTGAAAATCATGCGTTATTCGGCTGTGTGGAAATGTGTCCCGTGTAATACCTTGTGAGGTTTCGCGCTTGCCCGCTCAGCTGAAGCCGCTAGTATTCGAACTGTGCACACGGACATGCACAGGCTTCCAGGGAGGAGGCCAAGGACATCGCAAGACGCGATTTCATCAGGATGATGTTTGGGACAAGCAGGGACTACGGAAAAAATGTGGGCGGGTCAAACCGCCCCTTTTTTTTGCCCGCAGAAAAACAAAAAAGGCCCCTAGGGGCCTTTTTCGTGTCCGGGCGCTATCAGCGCTCCAGGTCTGCAATCTTGCCAGTCTTGCCGTCCCACTCTTCAGCGTCCGGCAGGGCGTCCTTACGCTCGGTGATGTTCGGCCAGACTTCCGCCAGTTCGGCGTTCAGCTCGATGAAGTTCTCCATCCCGGCTGGGATTTCGTCTTCCGAGAAGATGGCTTGTGCTGGGCACTCCGGTTCACACAGGGCGCAGTCGATGCACTCGTCCGGGTGGATGACCAGGAAGTTCGGGCCTTCGTAGAAGCAGTCCACCGGACAGACTTCCACGCAGTCGGTGTATTTGCATTTGATGCAGTTGTCGGTGACGACGAAGGTCATTTCTAGTTCTCTCCTCAGGCGACGGCGGCGGCCCTTCCTCTCAGGGCCGCGCGGTTTACAGGTATGTGGCTGCAGGCCAGGCTAATAACCTGCAGCACCAGCAAACCGCGGCGGATTCTACCAGCTTGTAGTGGCTGCCGTTATAACAGGTTCTTTAGTTGATATAGCATTTCGATAGCTTGACGCGGGGTCATGTCGTCCAGTTGCAGCTTGCCCAGCTTCTCGATGGCCGGGTGTGGCAGGCTGGCGAACAGGTCGCTCTGGTGCGGCACTTGTGGCGTGTCCTTGGCTTTTTGCGCCGGGGCCGGCTCATGCGGCAGGCTGGTGGTTTCCAGGCGGCCCAGGTGTTCGCGGGCGCGCTGGATGACCGCCGTCGGCACGCCGGCCAGTTGCGCCACGGCCAGGCCGTAGCTTTGGCTGGCGGGGCCAGGCAGGACGTGGTGCAGGAACACGATACGTTCGTTGTGCTCGGTGGCATTGAGGTGCACGTTGGCCACCAGCGGCTCGCTCTCCGGCAGTACAGTGAGCTCGAAGTAGTGGGTGGCGAACAAGGTGTAGGCACGCAATTGCGCCAGGCGCTCGGCGGCGGCCCAGGCCAGCGACAGACCGTCGAAGGTGCTGGTGCCACGGCCTACTTCATCCATCAGCACCAGGCTGCGGTCGGTGGCGTTGTGCAGAATGTTGGCGGTTTCGCTCATCTCGACCATGAAGGTCGAGCGCCCGCCAGCCAGGTCGTCACTGGAGCCGATGCGGGTGAAGATGCGGTCGACCAGTGACAGCTCGCAGCTGGCTGCCGGTACGAAGCTGCCGATGTGCGCCAGCAGCACGATCAGGGCCGTCTGGCGCATGTAGGTGGACTTACCGCCCATGTTCGGGCCGGTGATGATCAGCATGCGCGTGCTGTTGTCCAGGCCCAGGTCGTTGGCCACGAATGGCGTGGTCAGCACCTGTTCCACCACCGGGTGGCGGCCCTGCTCGATGCGCAGGCACGGCTCGTCGACGAAGCGCGGGCAGTTCAGGTCGAGGTTCAGCGCACGTTCGGCCAGGTTGCTGAGTACATCCAGTTCGGCCAGGGCCGCGGCGCTGTCCTGCAGCGGCGCCAGGTGGCTGATCAGGGTTTCCAGCAGGGCGTCGTAGAGCATCTTCTCGCGGGCCAGGGCACGGCTTTTGGCCGACAGTGCCTTGTCCTCAAACGCTTTCAGCTCAGGGGTGATGAAGCGTTCGGCACCCTTGAGCGTCTGGCGGCGGATGTAGTCGCCCGGTGCCTGTTCGGCCTGCTTGGTCGGCAGCTCGATGAAGTAGCCATGCACGCGGTTGTAGCCGACCTTGAGGTTGGCCAGGCCGGTGCGGGCCTTTTCCCGGGCTTCCAGGTCGATCAGGAACTGGCCGGCGTTTTCGCTGATGGCCAGCAGCTCGTCCAGCTCGCTGTCATAGCCGGCCTTGAGCACGCCGCCGTCGCGGATCACCGCCGGCGGGTTGTCGATGATTGCACGCTCCAGCAGGCTGGCCAGCTCCGGGTAGGTGCCGGTGATGGCTGCCAGGCGCGCCAGGTGCGGCGCCTCAAGCTCGGTCATGGCGTTTTGCAGCTCGGGCAACGCGCCCAAGGCATCGCGCAGGCGCGCCAGGTCACGAGGGCGGGCATTGCGCAGGCCGATACGGGCGAGGATGCGCTCGATATCGCCAATTTCCTTCAGCTGTGGCTGCAGCTTCTCGAAGCGGTAGCCGTCGAGCAGGCAGCGGATCGAGTCCTGACGTGCCTGCAGTACTTTGAGGTCGCGCAAGGGGCGGTTCAGCCAACGGCTCAGCAGGCGGCTGGCCATGGCGGTCTGGCAACGATCGACCACCGATTGCAGGGTGTTGTCACGCCCACCCGCCAGGTTGACGTCCAGCTCCAGGTTGCGCCGGCTGGCGCCATCGAGGATGACCGTGTCGTCCAGGCGCTCGTGGCGCAAGCTGCGCAGGTGCGGCAGGGCCGTGCGCTGGGTTTCCTTGGCGTAGGTCAGCAGGCAACCGGCGGCGCCAATGGCCAGGGTCAGCTTGTCGCAGCCAAAGCCTTTGAGGTCCTTGGTTGCGAACTGCTGGCACAGCGCCTTGCGCGCCGAGTCGCGGTCGAAGTCCCACGGGGCGCGGCGGCGGGCGCCCGGGCGCTTCTCGGCTGGCAGGTCGCGTGGCCAGTCGTCGGGGATCAATAGCTCGACCGGGTTCAGGCGCTCGAGTTCGGCCAGCAGGTTTTCCCAGCCCTTGATCTCCTGCACGCTGAAGTTGCCGCTGGTGATGTCCAGTACGGCCAGGCCGAACAGGCGTTCGTCACCGAGCAGCGCGGCAATCAGGTTGTCGCGGCGCTCGTCGAGCAGGGCTTCGTCGCTGACCGTGCCGGGGGTAATGATGCGCACCACCTGGCGTTCGACCGGGCCCTTGCTGGTGGCCGGGTCGCCGATCTGTTCGCAGATCACCACCGATTCGCCCAGCTTGACCAGCTTGGCCAGGTAGCCTTCCAGCGAATGGAACGGAATGCCGCACATGGGGATGGACTGGCCAGCCGACTGACCGCGCGCGGTCAGGGTGATGTCCAGCAGTTTTGCGGCCTTCTTGGCATCTTCGTAGAAGATCTCGTAGAAGTCGCCCATGCGGTAGAACATCAGCTGGTCCGGGTGCTGGTTTTTCAGCTTCCAGTACTGCTGCATCATCGGGGTGTGTGCGGAAAGATCGGAGAGTGCTTTATTCATCAAAGACTTAGAGTGTAGGTCTCAACATTGTGGGGCAAATTGAGGCGTTCCGTGTTGCATGCGCGGCGCCGAGACCCACCTGAATTTTCAAGCCGCATAGGTTACCACGGCTGCCGCACAGGCAGAACCTGCAACGCCGGGCAGTGCAGGCGTGGGGGCATGGCTTGTTGACAGCATGGGGCTCCCATGGAAGATTGCGCCCTTTTGGCCGTGCCAAGTTAACCGTTATTGCAATCAGGTTGGTTAGTGCAGTGAGTGGAATTCGTTTTGATGTCGATGCGGTGTTTTGTATTTCCCTCGACACGCGGGATGACCGGCGCAAGCTGTTCAGTGAAACCATCGGGCGGCAGCTGGACAATGAAGTGGTCTTTCATGTCGTGGCGAAAAACAGTGACCCCAAGCGGGGTTGCTACGAATCGCACCAGCAGTTGGCACGCCACGCACTGGACAACGGGCTGGATCGAATCCTGATCTTCGAAGACGATGCCAAGGCTTATGATTTCAAGGCTTCGCGGGTGCGCTGGGTGAACCGCTTCATGCAGACACGCTCTTTCCAGGCCCTGCATCTGGGCTATTCCATGGGGCGAACCTGGCTGACGTGGTTCCCGTTCATTGCCAGGGGACGGGTGGTTGCACTGCACGCTTATGTACTGTCGCGCGAAGGCTGCCGGATCCTGGCAGAGACGCCTTACGATGGCACGCCCGTGGATGTGGTGGTCAAGCACAAGATTCGTCAGCACTGCGTGTTCCCGATGCTGTATCGCCAACATGCTGCAGCCGTGGCGGGTAGCGATCTGGAGCAGGTAGTGCGCAATGAGGATGAGTGGTGGGAGCGTAACTGGGCCAAGCACCGGCGTTCACCGATCAAGAACTTCTGGCGTACCGTGCTGCGGCTGAACTTCTGACATGCCCCATTGGCTCAGGCGCATGATCTGCGGGCTGTACAGGCACAAACCGGTCGAGGTCGAACGCCTGTTCATTGGCGAGATCGTCATTTCGCGGCAGGTCTGTCGCCGTTGTGGCTGCCCGCTTCGCGACCTGGCCGAATATCAGTGAAAGCAACTAACTGATAGGGTAGAGGGCAGCCTTCAAGGAGCCCTGTATGGACCCGATCACCACGCTTGCCACGCGTCTGGGTGAGCATCTGCGCCGCTTCAGCGCGCAGGTGACCACCGCCGAATCCTGCACCGGCGGCGGCATCGCCGAAGCCATAACCCGTGTACCCGGTAGCTCGGCCTGGTTCGAGGCCGGTTATGTCACCTATTCCAATGCCCAGAAAACCCGCCAGCTGGGGGTGCCAGAGGTGCTGTTCGGCCAGGTGGGCGCGGTTAGCCAGGAAGTGGTCGAAGCCATGGTCAAAGGCGCCCAGGCCGCCAGTGGCGCGCGCTTTGCCGTGGCGGTAAGCGGGGTGGCCGGGCCGGACGGTGGCTCGCCCGCCAAGCCGGTGGGTACCGTGTGGCTGGCCTGGGGCGATGGCAGTCGGGTCTTCAGCGAGCGCCGGCAGTTCGACGGTGACCGCGAGGCGGTGCGCCGGCAGACGGTGATCGCCGCGTTAGACGGCTTGTTACAGCTTGGTGCCGAGTAAATCGACGACAGGGGTTTGCGTGAGCGCCGGCCTGTGGAATAATACTGGCTACTTATACAGGTATTCCGGCCGTCAGGGCCACGTCGAACACGTGAGGATTTCAATGGACGACAACAAGAAGCGCGCCTTGGCTGCGGCCCTGGGTCAGATCGAACGCCAATTCGGTAAAGGCGCAGTCATGCGCATGGGCGACCACGAGCGCCAGGCTATCCCTGCCATCTCCACCGGCTCGCTGGGCCTGGACATCGCACTGGGCATTGGCGGCCTGCCAAAAGGCCGTATCGTCGAGATCTACGGCCCGGAATCGTCGGGTAAAACCACGCTGACCCTGTCGGTCATCGCCGAAGCCCAGAAAAACGGCGCCACCTGCGCCTTCGTCGACGCCGAGCACGCCCTCGACCCTGAATACGCGGGCAAGCTGGGCGTCAACGTCGATGACCTGCTGGTTTCGCAGCCGGACACCGGCGAACAGGCCCTGGAAATCACCGACATGCTGGTGCGTTCCAACGCTGTTGACGTGATCATCGTCGACTCCGTGGCTGCCCTGGTGCCGAAGGCCGAAATCGAAGGCGAAATGGGTGACATGCACGTGGGCCTGCAGGCTCGCCTGATGTCCCAGGCGCTGCGCAAAATCACCGGTAACATCAAGAACGCCAACTGCCTGGTCATCTTCATCAACCAGATCCGTATGAAGATCGGCGTAATGTTCGGCAGCCCGGAAACCACCACCGGTGGTAACGCCCTGAAGTTCTACGCCTCGGTGCGCCTGGACATCCGTCGTACGGGTGCGGTCAAGGAAGGCGACGAGGTGGTCGGCAGCGAAACCCGCGTCAAGATCGTCAAGAACAAGGTTTCGCCACCGTTCCGTCAGGCCGAGTTCCAGATCCTCTACGGCAAGGGTATCTACCGCAACGGCGAAATCATCGACCTGGGTGTTTCCCAAGGTCTGGTCGAGAAGTCCGGTGCCTGGTATGCCTACCAGGGCAACAAGATCGGTCAAGGTAAAGCCAACGCCGCCAAGTACCTGGCTGAGAACCCGGCGATTGGTGCCGAGATCGAGAAGCAGATTCGCGACAAGTTGCTGACTTCTGGCGCTGTCGCTGCTGCTGGCAAAGCTGCGGCTGCCGAAGCTGATGCCGATGACATGGCCGACGCTGACGCCGGTTATTGATTGCGCGGTAGATAGCTGAACATGTCCGCCGTACTCGACACCCCCGTCGCCATTCGGCGGACAGCCATGGACCTGCTCGCGCGACGTGAGCACGGTCGCGTCGAGCTGACGCGCAAGCTGCGTCAGCGCGGCGCTTCGGATGAGCTGATCGAGCCTGAGCTCGATCGGCTCGCCGAAGAAGGGCTGCTGAGTGAAGCCCGCTACCTTGAAAGCTTTATCCGCTACCGTTCCGGCTCTGGCTATGGCCCTGCGCGTATTCGCGAAGAGCTTGGCCAGCGTGGTTTGGCGCGTGCTGATATCGAGCAGGCGCTACGCGAGAGCGAGGTGGATTGGGCAGAGCGTATGCGTGATGTGTGGCAGCGCAAGTTCGCCGGGCAGCGCCCGCAAGACCCGCGCAGCCGTGCCCAGCAGACCCGGTTTCTCGCTTACCGGGGCTTCCCCATGGATTTGATCGGTCGCCTGCTCAGTGGGCGAGATCTGGATGATTACTGATCATTGCTGAAATGCCGGGGCCGCGCTGCGACCCCAAAGCAGGCGACACTCAAGAGCTGACCTTCAACGCCTCCCTGGCCCGTTGCGTGGTATGCATCGGCTGCGGCTTGGCCCAGTTTTCCGGCAGGTTGATGAAATCCACCAGCTCACGCAACCGGCCCTGATCCCGGCCATTGAAGGCGAACGACAGGCGGGTCAGGTGGCTGAAATTACCCACCTCATGCTCGGCACCACTGTCTGGCTGCTGGTGATACTTGCCACTCAGGCGCAAGTCGGCAAAACCCTCCTGGATGTCATACAGCGCTGCTTCGCTGAGCGGGTGGTGCATGCGGATTACGAACTGGCTCTTCAGCCAGCGGCTGGAGTGGTAGTTGCTGTAGAACTGGTTGATCTCCTCCACCGCCTCGTCGGCACTGTGCACCAGGCGCACCAGCTTCAGATCGCTGGGCAGGATGTAGCGGTTTTCTTCCAGCTGGCGGCTGATGAAGTCCAGGCAGTCTCGCCAGAAGCTGCCGCCAGGCGAGTCCAGCAGCACCACCGGCACCAATGGGCTTTTGCCGGTCTGGATCAGGGTCAGAACCTCCAGCGCTTCGTCCAGGGTGCCGAAACCGCCAGGGCACAGCACCAGGGCATCAGCCTCTTTGACAAAAAACAGCTTGCGGATGAAGAAAAAGTGGAACGGTAACAGCTTGTCGGTACCGCCCACCGTGGGGTTGGCATGTTGTTCGAAGGGCAGGGTGATGTTGAAGCCCAGGCTGTGCTCGCTGCCGGCGCCTTCGTGGGCGGCCGCCATGATGCCGCCACCCGCTCCGGTAATGACCATCAGATCGGAGCGTGCCAGGGTGGCGCCCAGTTCGCGGGCCAAGGCATACATCGGGTGTTCCAGCGGGGTACGTGCCGAACCGAACACGGTCACCTTGCGCCGACCCTTGTAGCGCTGCAGGGTGCGGAACGACTGGTCCAGTTCGCGCAGGGCTTGCAAGGTGATCTTGGCGCTCCAGCGGTCGCTGTCGTCATGGGCCATGCGCAGGATGGTCAGCATCATGTCGCGGTACAGCGGCAAGTTGGGGCTGTCGGGTGCTACCAGTTGCAGTTGTGCGTCGATGTTGCTCAGATCGATGTTGTTGTCGCGGAAGTGGCTGAACAGCAGTTCATTCGATTGGTAAGGCATGCAACGTCTCCTTCTGCACCAATACCTATGACCTCAATCTAGACCGTCGCGCCTGATCGTGCCGGGTTGTTTGGCAGCGCCGCCCGTCGGCATGCACCCATTGGCGGCACGGGTTTGGTTAACTGGTAAAGCGAAACGTGTCGATGCAGGAGGTGGCGGTATGCATCGCTTGACCATCGAAGTGGACGGGCCGCTCTACCGGCTGCTGGAGAGCGCGGCCCAGGTGCATCACCTGAGCCTTGAGGCCGAGTGCCGCCGCAGGCTGGAGGGGCTGGAGTGCCAGTCGCGCTACCTGCAGGCGTTGTTGGCCGAGATGCGCGCCGATGCCGCCGAAGGGCGCTGGTGCGCCCGCGAGAAGGAGCAGGTGTAGCGTGATACGCGGCGGTTACTTCTTCTTGTTGCCGGCCACGCAGCTGGCACTGTCGAAGGCCTGATCCATGATTGGCTGGTTGGTCTTGTAGACCGTGAAACGATAAACCATGACCGCACCCTTGGACATCAGGTTACGGAACCCGCTGTTGCGGCAAACGCTGTCGCCCAGCTGGCTGCGTACCTGCTCGGGGTTGGCCTGCATGCGCTCGGCGTGGCTCTGGCGCACGCTCAGGTGGTTGACCAGCGCCTTGCCCTCTACGGTGTAACCCTGGTCGAGGATGTCCTCGTTGATGGCGCGCGGGGTGCCGACGCTGCTTTCTTTGGCAACCTTCTGCAGCATCTTGTTAAGGTCGTAGTCCTGCTTGGATGCCGCCTGTGCTGCCAACGGCAGGGCGAGCAACAGGCTCAGGGCGGGGGCGATAAGGCGCAGCATGAATCTCTCCTGGTTCGATGACTGGCGCTTTGACATGCGCGGGTCGACGGTGTTCCGTGAAATCGCGCAAGGCAAGATCCGGGCACGGTAAAGGCCCGATTATAAAGACCGCCTTGCAGCCTGCACAGCAATTGCCCCCTGTTCTGGTAGACTGGCGCCCTTGTGTTCTCCGAGTCATCCTTGTGCCCATTTCCAAATCGACCAGAGGCCTGCCGGCATGAGCCATGCGGTAGCGCGCCTGCGCGCTGAACGTCTGGCCCGCAGCAACAAGCCATTCATCGCCCGTGGTTCGCGTGCAGAGCGTTGCGCGGATTGCCGGGTGATTGCTACCCATTGCCTGTGTGCCTGGAAACCCCGTGTACAGGCTGACTCCGGCGTATGCCTGCTGATGCATGACACCGAGCCGTTGAAACCTACCAACACCGGCTGGCTGATTGCCGACCTGATCGAAGACACCTCCGCTTTTGGCTGGCTGCGCACCTCGGTGGACGAGCGTTTGCTGGCCCTGCTCGACGACCCGCGCTGGCAGCCCTATATCGTCTTCCCGGGCGAGTTCGTGGCTGAACAGCGGGTGGTCAGCGAGGTGGTGCGCGAGCCGGGCAAGCGCCCGTTGTTCATCCTGCTGGATGCCACCTGGACCGAGGCGCGCAAGATGTTCCGCAAAAGCCCGTACCTGGACCGCTTCCCGGTGTTGAGCCTGCAGGCCGAGCAGATGTCGCGTTACCGCCTGCGGCGTTCCAAGCGTGACGATCACTTCTGCACGGCAGAAGTGGCCGCCATGTGCCTGGACCTGGCCGGCGACAGCCAGGCCTCGCAGGCACTGGATGCCTACCTGGATGTGTTCAGCCTGCATTACCTGAGTGGCAAGCGGCGCCTGCCGCTGGACGAGCAGGACGACACCCACCAGCGTTTGCATACCTTCCTATAGTCCAAGGGGCACAACCCCTGCTTTGGTTCATAATGACGGAGCTGGCAGCCAGGGTGGGCGAGACGGCAGGGCGATCGGCTTGACCACCCTTGACCGTGCTCGGCATCCTTGGCGCCGATTCCCCGCCGGACGCTTCCCTTACCCTCGAGCGCCTGGCACAGAACAGGATCCTTAGATCGATGGCCACTTACGAAATCCTGATTGCCGATGACCACCCACTGTTCCGTGGCGCCCTGCGCCAGGCCGTTACCCTCGGCCTGGGCCCGGATGTACGCCTGGTCGAAGTCGCGAGCATTGCCGAACTGGAAACCCGTCTGAGCGAAAAAGCCGACTGGGACCTGGTGCTGCTGGACTTGAACATGCCGGGTGCTTACGGTTTTTCCGGGCTGGTGCTGTTGCGCGGGCAATACCCGCAGATTCCCGTGGTGATGGTATCGGCGCAGGAGGAGGCTGCCGTGGTGGTCAAGTCCCGCGAGTTTGGCGCCAGTGGCTTCATTCCCAAGTCCAGCACCCTGGAAGTCATCCAGGATGCCGTGCGCAAGGTGCTCGATGGCGAGGTCTGGTGGCCGCCGCAGGCGTTCGAAAAGGTGGATGTGTCGGCTGAGGCCAAAGCCGCCAGCGAAGGCCTGGCCAGCCTTACGCCGCAGCAGTTCCGCGTACTGACCATGGTCTGTGAAGGCTTGTTGAACAAGCAGATCGCCTATGAGCTGAACGTGTCGGAGGCAACCATCAAGGCCCACGTGACCGCGATCTTCCGCAAGCTGGGCGTGCGCACCCGCACCCAGGCTGCGCTGCTGCTGCAACAACTTGAATCGGTTGCCAGCAACTGACTGCGCGTGGCTTCACGCTTTTTTGACCCGTGCCGGTCTAGTCTGCTGGCCTTTCCGTTGTGAAGTGACTCACATGACATCGCCATTCAAGGGCCAGACCGGCCTCAAACGCATCTTCAACGCCGCCGGCTACTCGCTGGACGGCCTGCGCGCCGCCTTCAAGGGGGAGGCTGCGTTCCGCCAGCTGGTACTGCTCAACGTGCTGCTGATCCCGATCGCCTTCTGGTTGCCGGTCAGCCGTGCGGAACGGGCGATCATGATCGCGGTGTGCCTGTTGGGCTTGATCGTCGAGCTGTTCAACTCGGCAGTGGAGGCGGCCATCGACCGCATCTCGCTGGAGCGTCACCCCCTGTCGAAAAACGCCAAGGACATGGGCAGCGCCGCACAGCTGGTGGCTCTGACCATGGTCGCGCTGGTGTGGGGCGTGATCCTGCTTTAAGCGATTGGCGGCAGTACGATTTCATCACTGCGGGTAAAGCCCGCGGTGAAGCTGCGGCAAAGTTCCAGAAACTCACGCATGGCCGAGGTCTGGTATTTTTGTTTGTGCCAGATGAAGTAGAACTGGCGCATCAGGTCCAGCTCGGGGGTTTCGACCGCTACCAGGCTGCCTCGGCGGAAGGCATCCCGCAGCGCCAGGCGTGAAATGCAGCCAATGCCCAGGCCCGACTCGACGGCGCGCTTGATGGCTTCGGTGTGTTCCAGCTCCAGGCGGATATTGAGGTTGGCGCGGTGATGGCGCATGGCCTGGTCGAAGGTCAGGCGCGTGCCTGAGCCTTGCTCGCGCAGTATCCACGCTTCTTGCGACAAGCTTTCGATATCGGCGCGGCCCAGCGTGGCCAGCGGATGCTGCGGCGCGCAGAACACCACCAGTTCGTCCTCCACCCAGGGCTGCACTTCCAGGTCCGGGTGGTTGCAGTCACCTTCGATTAGACCCAGATCAATTTCGTAGTGCGCCACCTGTTGCACGATATGCGCAGTGTTCTGTACATGCAGCTTCACCTGGCTTTCCGGGTGGGTCTGCATGAAGCTGCCGATCAGCAGGGTGGCCAGGTAGTTGCCGATGGTCAGTGTGGCGCCGACCGCCAGCGAGCCGAAACCGGACTTGCCATTGAGCAGGTCTTCGATTTCCTTGGCCTGGTCGAGCAGGGCCACCGCCTGCGGTAGCAGCTGATGGCCCAAGGCGTTGAGGGCCAGTCGCTTGCCGGCACGGTCGAACAACTGGCAGCTCGATTGCCGCTCCAGTTCGGTAATTGAAGTGCTGGCGGCCGACTGCGACAACGCCAGCAGGCTAGCGGCCCGAGAGACGCTTTGATGCTGAGCGACGGCGACGAAGACCTGCAGTTGACGAAGTGTGAATCGCATATCGATATAACCGATAACACATATCTTGATAATCCAGTTAACAGATATTGTCGCTGCCCCTAAACTATCGCGCAACTGCGCGTTTTGCGCGCCGCGTTTTTCTTCAGGAGCCCCATCGATGAGCAACATGAACCACGAACGTGTCCTCAGTGTGCACCACTGGAACGACACCCTGTTCAGCTTCAAGTGCACCCGCGACCCGGGCCTGCGCTTCGAGAACGGTCAGTTCGTGATGATCGGCTTGCAGCAGGAAAGCGGCCGTCCGCTCATGCGTGCCTATTCCATCGCTTCGCCGAACTGGGAAGAGCACCTGGAGTTCTTCAGCATCAAGGTGCCGGACGGCCCGCTGACCTCGCAGCTGCAACACCTGAAGGAAGGCGACGAGATCATCATCAGCAAGAAGCCTACCGGTACCCTGGTACTCGATGACCTGAATCCGGGCAAGCACCTGTACCTGCTGAGCACCGGCACTGGCCTGGCGCCGTTCATGAGCGTCATCCAGGACCCGGAAACCTACGAGCGCTTCGAAAAAGTGATCCTGGTGCACGGCGTGCGTTACGTGAACGAAGTGGCCTACCGCGAGTTCATCACCGAACACCTGCCGCAGAACGAGTTCTTCGGTGAGTCGGTTCGCGACAAGCTGATCTACTACCCGACCGTGACCCGCGAGCCGTTCGAGAACCAGGGCCGCCTGACCGACCTGATGCGCAGCGGCAAGCTGTTCAGCGACATCGGCCTGCCACCGATCAACCCGCAGGACGACCGTGCGATGATCTGCGGCAGCCCGAGCATGCTCGACGAGACCAGCGAAGTGCTGGACAGCTTCGGCCTGAAGGTCTCCGCCCGCATGCGCGAGCCGGGTGACTACCTGATCGAGCGTGCCTTCGTCGAGAAGTAAGGCGCAGGCTGGTACAAGAAGGCGACCCTTGGGTCGCCTTTCTTATGCCTGAACACAATCTATTCGACGCGCGTCTCGCCGCTGTACACCAGAATCCCCCGGCACCGCTTGCACAGGTACCGCCGCCCCTGGCGCACCAGTTTGTGCCGCTGCGCCGTAAACGGGAAGTCACCCTGCGGGCACGGGCAACGGTAAATGTAGCGGGTGACCGCGCGCCGTTGCACTTCGTAGTTGTGGCACCGGTTGGGCGGCAGCTCGTACACCCCGCGCATGATCAGCTGCCACTCCTCGCCATGGGCCTGGATGCGGTCGCCGAACAGCTGGTGGGCCACCAGGTGTGCCACTTCATGGGCCACGGTCTGGCGCAGGAAGTCTTCCTGGTTTTCGCGGTAGAGCTGCAGGTTGAAACGCAGCAGGTTCTCGTGCAGGTGGGCAACCCCGGCTTTTTGCCCGCGCAGCTTGAAGCTGACTTCCGGGCGCGGGAAGGGGCGTTTGAAGAAGGTTTCGGCTTGCTGGTAACAGGTTTCGACGCGTTGTCTGAGCAGCTCGGGCATGGCGGGGTGGTTCTCCTGACCGGGCATTATGCCGCAACTGCAGCGGGGGTGCCGAGCCACCGGTCAGCGCACAGCCAGAGGCCGCCTTGCGGCGGCCCCTGGTTGATGCCCCAGTGTTGGTTGAATCTGTTCTAGTTGGTGTAGACGGGCCCCACGCCCAGTCCCCAGATAATCACCGTGGCAGCCATGATCGCCACCAGTACCACAAGGCCCACCGCCAGCACGGAGCTTGAGAACAGGAAGCCTTCGTCGGACGGTATGTTCATGAACGTCGGTAAGCCGACATACAGCAGGTACACCGTGTAGCAGATGGCGGCCGTGCCGATCAGCATGCCCAGCCACAAGTGCGGGTAGAGCGCTGCCAGGCCGCCGATGAACAAAGGGGTGGCGGTGTAGGTGGCAAAGGCGATGCACTGCGCCATGGACGGGTTGGCATCGTAGGTGCGGGCCATCCAGTGGATGAATGCGCCCATTACCGCCACCCCGGCGAGCATTGCCAGGTACGACATGATGCTCATCCAGATGGCGCTTTCCATGGTCAGCATCACGGCTGGCCGGTCGCCGATCACCCAGCCGACCTGGGTGGTGCCGATGAACGCCGAAACGGCGGGAATCGCCGCCAGGATAAGGGTGTGCGTCAGGTACATGTGGCTGATGGTTTCTTCTTCGCCACGGATTTCCCGCCATTCCTGGTCGGGATGGGTAAACAGCCCCACAACGTGATGAATCATGCCGTCACTCCTCTCAATGTTGCCAAACGCCCCCCAGATGGAGCGCAAGCGGCCCGAGGCCCGAACACCGATGCAAGCGGTAATGTGGCCTTATGTCGCAGTATAGGAAGCTGTTGCCGGCATAAACCGTGCTTTTTAGAGCAAATTGCGCTGTCAGGCGTACTGTTGATTACAACGAAGTCTTTATCGGAATGCCTACAGCGGCGCCGCGTTTGTGCGTAAAATAGCCGCCTTTTGTCACACCTCGCGGATTCAAGCGCTATGGGCACCCTCTCGGTCAACCAGAACAAACTGCAAAAACGCCTGCGTCGTCTCGCCGGCGAAGCCATCACCGACTACAACATGATCGAGGATGGCGACAAGGTCATGGTCTGTCTGTCTGGCGGCAAGGACAGCTACACCATGCTCGACGTTCTGTTGCACCTGCAGAAGGTGGCACCGATCAAGTTCGAGATCGTTGCGGTGAACATGGACCAGAAGCAGCCCGGCTTCCCCGAACACGTGCTGCCGGCCTACCTCAAGGAGCTGGGCGTCGAGTACCACATCGTCGAGAAGGACACCTACTCGGTGGTCAAGGAGCTGGTACCCGAGGGCAAGACCACCTGCTCGCTGTGCTCGCGCTTGCGCCGTGGCACCCTGTACACCTTCGCCGATGAAATCGGCGCGACCAAGATGGCCCTGGGGCACCACCGCGACGATATCGTCGAAACCTTCTTCCTCAACATGTTCTTCAACGGTGCGCTCAAGGGCATGCCGCCGAAGCTGCGTGCCGATGATGGCCGCAACGTGGTGATCCGCCCGTTGGCCTACTGCAGCGAGAAGGACATCCAGGCCTACTCGGACATGAAGGAATTCCCGATCATCCCGTGCAACCTGTGCGGCTCGCAGGAAAACCTGCAGCGCCAGGTGGTCAAGGACATGCTGGTGGAGTGGGAGCGCAAGCACCCGGGCCGTACCGAGAGCATTTTCCGCGCCCTGCAGAACGTGGCACCGTCGCAACTGGCCGACCGCAACCTGTTCGATTTCACCAGCCTGAAGATCGACGAAAACGCTACCCCGCGCTTCCTCGACGTGGTGAACATCTGAGCCTATGCGCGATTACCAGTGGCTGCATGAGTACTGCCTGAACCGCTTTGGCTCGGCCCAGGCGTTGGAGGCATTCCTGCCGCAGCCGCGCACGCCGGCGCAGCTGCGGGGCATCAGTGATGACCGCTACCTGTCGACCCTGGCCTTGCGTGTGTTCCGCGCCGGGCTCAAGCACAGCCTGGTGGACGCCAAGTGGCCGGCGTTCGAGCAGGTGTTCTTCGGTTTCGACCCGGAGAAGGTGGTGCTGATGGGCGCCGAGCACCTAGAGCGGCTGATGCAGGATGAGCGCATCATCCGTCATATGGGCAAGCTCAAGAGCGTGCCGCGCAATGCGCAGATGGTGCTTGATATCGCCAAAGAAAACGGCAGCTTTGGTGCGTTCATCGCCGATTGGCCGGTGACCGACATTGTCGGGTTATGGAAGTACCTGGCCAAGCATGGCAATCAGTTGGGCGGGTTGTCGGCGCCGCGCTTCCTGCGCATGGTCGGCAAGGATACCTTCATCCCCACCGATGACATGGCGGCGGCGCTGATTGCGCAGAAAGTGATCGACAAGCAACCGACCAGTCAGCGTGACCTGGCGTTGGTGCAGCACGCGTTCAACCAGTGGCATGCCGAGAGCGGGCGGCCACTGTGCCAGTTGTCGGTAATGCTGGCGCATACCGTCAACCATTGAGATTTGTGTCGCCCCATTCGCGGGCTTGCCCGCTCCCACAGGTAATGCACCGGTTTCAATGACGATGCAAATCCTGTGGGAGCGGGCAAGCCCGCGAAGAAACTAACGCCCTTCTCCTGCCATACGCCGCTCATGCTGGAACTTCCAGCGCACATACAGCAGCCCTGCAATGAACAACCCGAGGCTCACCAGCACTTCAACCCAGCCAAACACCGCCCGCGCCGGGTCGAACGCCGCCAGCACGCCCTTGATGAAATAGATGTTCACCACGAAGCAGGTCCAGGCATGTGCCCGGGCGCTGCCTGTCAGCATGGCCGGCAGCAGCAACAGCAGCGGCACCAGTTCGATCGCCAGGATCACCTCGACCCGTGCGCCATGCAGGTTGGCGAACCAAAGGTTGTTCACCACCAGCAAAGCGATCAGGCCGAAGAAGAACGCCAGGCTCAACGCCCGTGTCAGGCGCAGGCGCGGTGCCAGCCACTCCAGTGGCGGCAACACCTTGGGCTTTTTAGCCACGCGCGGCCTCCAGGGCCTTGGCGGTGGTCGCCAGGCGTTGGCCAAGGGCGCGGCACAGGGTGACCTCGTGTTGGTCGAGCTCGCGCTTGCCATCGGCACCGGCATGGTGGCTGGCGCCGTAAGGGGTGCCGCCGCCGCGGGTTTCCAGCAAGGCCGATTCGCTGTAGGGCAGGCCCATCACCAGCATGCCGTGGTGCATCAACGGCAGCATCATCGACAGCAGGGTGGTTTCCTGGCCGCCGTGCAGGCTGGCGGTGGAGGTGAACACGCCAGCCGGCTTGCCGACCAGTTCGCCACCCAGCCACAGGCTGCTGGTGCCGTCCAGGAAGTACTTCAGCGGCGCTGCCATGTTGCCGAAACGGGTCGGGCTGCCCAGCACCAGGCCGGCGCAGTGGCGCAGGTCGTCCAGGGTCGCGTACAGCGCGCCACTGGCCGGAATATCCGGCGCGACGGCTTCGCATTCGGTGGAGATCGCAGGCACCGTGCGCAGGCGCGCCTCCATGCCGGCCAGTTCGATGCCGCGAGCGATATGCCGGGCCATTTCGCTGGTCGAACCATGGCGGCTGTAATACAGCACCAGGATGTACGGGGCGCTCACGGCAGGATCTCCAGCACTTTTTCCGGTGGGCGACCGACCACGGCCTTGTCACCGGCGACCAGGATCGGGCGTTCGATCAGCTTGGGGTGCTGGGTCATGGCGTCGATCAGTTGTGCATCGGTCAAAGCCGGGTCAGCCAGGTTCAGGTCCTGGTACGCGTCTTCACCTGTGCGCAGCAGTTGGCGGGGTGTGATGCCCAGTTTGGCGAGCAGGGCCTTGAGGGTGGCGGCGTCGGGCGGGGTTTCCAGGTAGCGCACGATGGTTGGCGCCAGGCCGCGGGCTTCGAGCAGTTCCAGCGCGCCGCGGGATTTCGAGCAGCGCGGGTTATGATAGAGCGTGAGGTCGGTCATGTCGGGTCGCATCCAGCAGGGTGTGGCGGCTATTCTAACCGCAGCGACTGACCAATTTGCTTTAAAACTCGAGAAGGATTGACCCATGGCAAGGCGTCTGGCAGCAGTACTGGCCATCACCGCGAGCCTGTTGCTCGGTGGTTGCGGTGCCGATTATGGCGTGGACCAACACGGTAATACGGTTAAGGCCGAACAGATCGACGGGCACTGGCTGGTGCTCAACTACTGGGCTGAATGGTGCGGGCCGTGCCGTACCGAGATCCCTGAACTGAACGCGGCGGCCAAGCAGTGGGCGGCCGATGGCATCAAGGTGGTGGGGGTGAATTTCGATGGCTTGCAGGGTCAGGACCTGAAACAGGCCGCTGAAACCCTGGGCATCGGTTTTACCGTGCTGGCCCAGGACCCGGCCGAGCGCTACGACCTGCCACGCAGCGAGGCGCTGCCGGTGACCTACATCATCGATGACAAGGGCAAGGTGCGTGAGCAGTTGCTGGGCGAGCAGACCCTGGAAGGCTTGCAAGCCAAGATCAAGGCCCTGAAAGGCGCTTGATACATTTGGGGCTGCTTTGCAGCCCTTCGCGGGCACGCCCGCTCCCACAGGTGGAGTGGGAAAACTGTGGGAGCGGGCGTGCCCGCGAAGGGCCGCAAAGCGGCCCCAATGATTATCAGCCTTCCTCAGGCCAGAACCGCAGCGGTTTACCCTCGGCTGGCCAGAAGCGCATCTGCTCCACCGGCGACACATCCCAGCGCTGCACCGTTTCCAGTGCCTGCAAGAAGCGCTTTTCCTGCTCCATCAACGCTGGCGCGCACAGCTTGCGGGTCTTGCCGACCTTGCCGAAGCTCAGGTGCTCACCGTCCAGCGTGTACGGCGCAAACCAGTGGTTGCAACCGCCATTGCCATAGGCGCGGCCGTCACTGGCCAGGGTCAGGGTGAGGTGGCTGTAGTCGATCAGCGGGCGTTCGCCAATCCATTCCAGCACATAGCTGCGTTCCTGCTGCAGCTTCGAAGGTTCTGCGGCGCAGCCGAGCAGGCCGGTGGCAATCAGCACGCCGGTCAGCAGATTTTTCACTCGGCGCTCTCCTGGCAACGCGGGCACAGGTGTTTGTCGCCACGGCTGGCCCAGCCCAGTTCGGCAATGCGCGCGCTGGCAGCGGGTTGGCGGGCTTGTTTGCCCAGCTTGGCGTCCACGGCAAACTCGAAGTCCAGCACGGCATCGCAGCTGTCGCACTCGACCTGCCAGGTGAGGATTTCCAGCTCGTTGAACACCGGGCCGCTGGCCACGGCAACCCACTGGCCGCGCGGGTTGATCAGGTGGCGCACGCTTTCCACGGTCAGGCGCATGGACAGGTCCTTGCTGCCTTTGAGGGTGACCAGCAGGGTGTCGCCTTTGTGCATCGAGCCGCCGTTGCCAGTGACCTGGTAGCGGCCTGGCACCAGTGCGCGGCACTCGATCAGGGTGTGTTGCGGGTTGAAAAGGGTGTAGCGGAAATCGTGCTCGACCATGGGTCCTCCAGAAATGCCGCGTATCCTAGCATTAACCCATCACCAGATTCTGTGGATTGCCCGCCGCCCAGCGGTTGATGTTGTCCAGCGTGGTCGCAGCGATGGCATCCAGCGCCTCGCGGGTGAGGAAGGCCTGGTGAGCCGTGATGATCACGTTGGGGAAGGTCAGCAGGCGCGCCAGCACATCGTCCTGCAGGGGCAGGTCGGAGCGGTCTTCGAAGAACAGCTGGGCTTCTTCTTCGTAGACATCCAGGCCCAGGTAGCCGAGTTGGCCGCTTTTCAGCGCATCGATCAGTGCCGGGGTGTCGACCAGCGCGCCACGGCCCGTGTTTATGAGCATGGCTCCGGGTTGGAGGTGGGCCAGGCTTTGCGCATTGATCAAGTGACGGGTGTGCTCGGTCAGCGGGCAGTGCAGGCTGATGATGCGGGCTTCGCGCAGCAACTCGGGCATGGTCAGGTAGCGTGCACCGAGGGCCAGCAGTTCCGGGTTGGGGTAGGGGTCGTGGGCCAGCAGTTGGCAGCCGAAACCGGCCATGATGCGGGCAAAGGCCACGCCGATCTGGCCGGTGCCGACCACGCCGACGGTTTTGCCGTGCAGGTCGAAACCGGTGAGCCCGTGCAGGGTGAAATCACCTTCGCGGGTGCGGTTGTAGGCCCGGTGCAGGCGCCGGTTGAGGGCCAGGATCAACGCCACGGCGTGCTCGGCCACGGCGTGTGGCGAGTAGGCCGGCACACGCACCACGGCAAGGCCAAGCCGCTGGGCCGCAGCGAGGTCGACGTGGTTGTAGCCGGCCGAACGCAGGGCGATCAGGCGTGTGCCATCGGCGGCCAGGCGCTGCAGCACCGGGGCGTCGAGTTCGTCGTTGATGAAGGCACAGACGACTTCGTAGCCGCTGGCCAGGGCGGCGGTGTCTAGCGTCAGGCGGGCAGGCTGGAAATGCAGCTCCAGGGTGCTGCCACTGGCGGCCCGGGTGAAGCTTTCCTGATCGTAGTGCTGGCTGCTGAACAACAGGGCGCGCATGGTGGGGCTCCTCATTCAAAACTCGACCGCTCTGTTCAAGCGCTCAATCTGGCCTGCGCCGCCAGCCGGCTGATCGCACCGTCCAGCTCATCCAGCGCCTGCTGTGCCTGCGGATTTTCCTGTTTGAGCAAGGTCTCGCTGCGCTGGCAGGCCGCGCGCAACTGCGGCACACCGCAATAGCGCGAGGCGCCGTTCAGGCGGTGTACCTGCTCGATCAGGCCATTGCGGTCGTCTGCCTCGCGGGCTGCACGAATGGCTTCGCGGTCTGCCTCCAGCGAAGCCAGCAGCATGCTCAGCATGTCGGCTGCCAGGTCCGCCTTGCCAGCCGCCAGGCGCAAGCCTTCTTCGGGGTCGAGTACCTTGAGTTCATCGCTGTTGGCCAACAGCTCGGTTTGCGCCTGCTGCGGTGTGCCCAGGCTCAGGCCCGTCCATTTCATCACCACCTGGGCCAGTTGCCGTTCGCTGATAGGCTTGGTCAGGTAGTCGTCCATGCCGCCGTGCAGCAATGCGCGTTTTTCATTGGCCATGGCGTGGGCGGTAAGGGCGACGATCGGCAACGGGTTGCCGCTTTGGGTATTTTCCCAAAGCCGAATCTGCTCTGTGCAGGCGCGGCCATCCATGCCGGGCATCTGCACGTCCATCAATATCAGGTCGAACGGCTCGTCCTGTACGGCCTTTACCGCGGCATAACCGTTGTCTACGGCCAGCACTTCGGCGCCAAGGTCCTCTAGCAGTGTCTGCACCAACAGCAAGTTGGCGGCATTGTCGTCGACGCACAGGATTTTCGGCTGCCGCTGGCCGTTGATGCTGTTCGCTTCGCCCAGCGGGCGGCGTGGTTGCACCAGCTCCAGCAGCAGACGACGCAGTTTGCGGGTGCAGGTCGGCTTGGACAGCAACTGGCCATGACCATTGGGCAGGAACGGGTGGTAAAGGGCTTGCTCGGTGGTCGGGCACAGTACCACGCATTGGCAGTGGTAGCGCTCAAGCTGCTGGTGGTAGCGGCCCAGTTGCTCGGGCGACAGGTTGCCCAGGTTGGCCCCGAGTACGGCGAACTCGAACGGCTGGCCGGCCTGGCTGGCAGCTTGCACCGCCTGCAGCAACTGGTCGTAGGAGGTGAACAGGCTGACGCTGAGGCCACAGTCTTCCAGTTGGTGTTCCAGCGCCTGACGGGCCAGCTCGTGGCCGTCGACGATGGCGGCGCGGCGGCCTAGCAGCGGCTGTAGCGCAAACGCCTCGACATCGTCGTGGGCTTTGGGCAGGTTGAGGCTGATCCAGAACTGCGACCCTTCGCCCGGGGTGCTGTCGACGCCGATTTCACCGCCCATCTGCTCGATCAGGCGCTTGGAAATCACCAGCCCCAGGCCGGTGCCGCCGGGTTGGCGGGCCAGTGAGTTGTCGGCCTGGCTGAAGGCCTGGAACAGTGTACGTACATCCTGCGGCGACAGGCCGATACCGGTGTCCTGCACGCTGATGCGCAGTTGTGCGCTGTCTTCGTGCTCGTCTTCGAGCATGGCGCGTACGACGATGGTGCCTTCGCGGGTGAACTTGATGGCGTTGCTGACCAGGTTGGTCAGGATCTGCTTGAGCCGCAGCGGGTCGCCGATCAACGAAGCGGGCGTGTCGCGATAGATCAGGCTGAGCAATTCCAGCTGCTTGGCGTGGGCGGCCGGTGCCAGGATGGTCAGCGTGTCCTGAACCAGGTCACGCAGGTTGAACGGGATGCTGTCGAGCACCAGTTTGCCGGCCTCGATCTTGGAGAAATCGAGGATCTCGTTGATGATCCCGAGCAAATTGTCGGCGGATTTCTCGATGGTGCTCAGGTAGTCCAGCTGGCGCGGCGTCATTTCGCTTTTTTGCAGCAGGTGGGTAAACCCCAGAATGCCATTGAGCGGGGTGCGGATCTCGTGGCTCATGTTGGCCAGGAACTCCGATTTGATGCGGCTGGCCTCAAGCGCCTCCTTGCGCGCCATGTCCAGCTCGATGTTCTGGATCTCGATGGTTTCGAGGTTCTGGCGCACGTCTTCGGTGGCCTGGTCGATGCTGTGCTGCAGTTCTTCATGGGCATTTTGCAGGGTTTCGGCCATGCGGTTGATGCCGCGTGCCAGCTCGTCCAGCTCATGGCTGCCCATGGTTGGCAGGCGTTCTTCCAGGTGGCCGTCCTTGAGCTGGTTGACCGCGTGCTTGATGCGCTCGATGGGGCCGTTGATGGTGCGGCTCATGCGCAGCGCCAGCAGGCCGCTGAGGGCCAGGCAGGCGAGGATCAGTAACAGGCTGGTGAACAGGTTGCGATAACCGCGCAGGAGAGTGCCGTCGTGCGACAGCTCGATCTCGACCCATCCCAGCAGGCGCTCGGCCTCGGCCGGTACGGCATCGGTGGCCAGATCACGGTGGTGGCCGAACACGGGCATCAGGTAGCGGGTGGCGTCATTGCCGCTGCGTTGCAGCAGTTGGGTGCCCGTGCCGCCGCTGGGGGGCTGGTTGAGCATGCTCGGGCCGGCGTGGGCCAGGCGTGTGCGGTCCGGGGCCAGGAAGGCGACGGCCCGTACGTCGGACTGCTCCAGGGTTTGCGCGGCGATACGCTCCAGTTGCGCTGGCGCGAGCCGGGCCATGGCGGGGGCGGCCAGTGGCGCCAGTTGTTCGGCTATCATCTTGCCGCGCTGCAACAGCTGGGTGCGCAGGTCATTCTGTTGCAGCCAGGTGAAGTAACTGCCCAGCACCAGGGCCATCAGGCCGGCCGGCAGCAGTGCCAGCAGCAGGACCCGGCTGCGGATTCCCAAGCGATCGAGCACACTCGCCTCCTGTGATGTGCCTGGATGCCATCAAGTGGTGACGGCCAAGCCGCGAAGTTACTCCGCCTGCGGCACCATTGCACCTCTTTAGTACGTGTTTTGCGCCATTGCCGGTGCATTGGTCGCAGGGCGGTTGCCTGGCAGGCGGTGGATGCTCAATAATTGCGCAATTGAGAATGCATGGCAGTTGCCAATGAATCCTGTAGCTATTCACAACTCCAATATCCTCGCCATCGAGGATGATCCGGTGCTCGGTGCCTACCTGCACGAAGAACTGCAACGCGGGGGCTTTCAGGTGACCTGGTGCCGCAATGGCCTGGAGGGCCTGGAGACGGCAGGGCGTCAGGTGTTCGATGTGGTGCTGATGGACATCCTGTTGCCCGGGCTCAATGGCCTTGAGGCGCTGGCACAGTTGCGCAAGCGCAGCGCCACGCCAGTGATCCTGATGTCGGCGCTGGGGGCCGAGGCCGACCGTATCAGTGGTTTCCAGCGTGGGGCCGATGACTACCTGCCCAAACCGTTCAGCATGGCCGAGCTGCAGGTGCGCATCGAGGCCATCCTGCGTCGGGTGGCCCTTGAGCGGCGTCATCAGGCGCCGCAGGACCAGGCCGGCGGCGGTGAGCTGCAGTTCGACGAGGGTCTGTGCGATGTGCGGCTGGATGGCCGCCTGGCAGGCCTTACGCCCAGCGAGTTCCGCCTGCTCGACATCCTCAACCGTAACCTCGATGACGTTCTGAGCAAGCCATTCCTTTACCAGCAGGTGTTGCAACGCGGCTATTCGCGGCATGACCGCAGCCTGGACATGCATGTCAGCCAGATACGCCGCAAGCTCAAGGGCATCGGTTATGACGAGCGGCAGATCCGCACCGTGTGGGGCAAGGGCTACGTGCTCAGCGCCACCGAGGCGGAGTGAGCCATGCTCGACCGCCATTCGTTGTTCTGGAAGCTGGCCATCCTGCTGGTGGGCTTCTGCCTGCTGATGATTGGCCTCAGTTATACCTGGGGCCGGCACATGGAAATCCAGAACGCTTTCCTCTCTGAGCCGGCGCGGCAAACGCTGCGCGGCTATGCCGCCGAGGCCGAGCAAGCCTGGCGTAGCGGTGGGCGGGCGGGGCTGGACCAGTGGGTGGCGGCGATGCACCAGCGTGAAAGGGGCTGGGTGGGTGTGCTGGATATCAACCTGCGGCCCCTCGACAGTGCCACCCTCAACCCGCAGATCATGCAGCGGCTGACGCGCCTGCGCGGGGTCGATTGGCCTATGAGCCGTCGCAGCGTCGATCAGCCTTGGGTGCGTGTACCGTTCCCGTCGGCGCCGGAGCAGGGCATGCTGGTGATCGAACTGCCGCAGCGGTTCAATCCGGACCAGTACCGCTTGCTGTGGCGCATCGTCACCAACGGCATCATCCCCGGCCTGTTCACCTTGCTGCTGTGCGTGGGGCTGTACCGCATGTTGATCGTGCCCCTGAACCAGCTGCGCGAACAGGCCAATGCCTGGCGTGCCGACCAGCTGTCGGCACGCCTGGATTCGCGCACCATCGCCCGGCATGACGAGCTGGGCGAGCTGGCCCGCGCCTTCGACCAGATGGCCGAGCGGCTGCAGGGCACGGTGGCCATGCAGCAGCAGTTGTTGCGCGACTTGTCGCATGAAATGCGCACGCCGCTGAGCCGGCTGCGGGTGGCCTGTGACGGTGAAACCGACTTGCAACGCCTGCGCGAGCGCCTGACCCGTGAAGTGGACGGCATGCAGCAACTGGTAGAAGACACCCTGCAGTTGGCCTGGCAGGACGCCGAACGTGCGCCGATGAACCTGGAGCCGATCGAAGTCCATGCGTTGTGGGAGCTGCTGGCCGAAAATGCCAGCTACGAGAGCGGTTGGTCGCTTGAACGCTTGCGCTGTGAAGTGCCGGCCGACTGCTGGGTGCAGGGCAACCTCAACCACTTGGCCCAGGCACTGGAAAACATGTTGCGCAATGCCATTCGTCACTCGCCGGCCGAGGGTGTGGTGCGCCTGGGTGGGCAGCGCGAAGGCAGTTACTGGTGGTTGTGGCTGGAGGATGAAGGCGGTGGTGTGGCCGAAGAGGACCTGGAACGGATCTTTGCACCGTTCTCGCGGCTGGACGGTTCGCGGCCGGGGGATGGTGGTTTTGGCTTGGGCCTGAGCATTGCCCGCAGTGCCATCCAGCGCCAGGGCGGCACTTTGTGGGCGGAGAATGGCAAGCATGGGCTGCGGTTGTGCATGAGGTTGCCGTTACATGTGCCGGCCTCTTCGCGGGCACGCCCGCTCCCACAGGTACCGCATTTATCTTGAATACAGCGCGATCGCTGTGGGAGCGGGCATGCCCGCGAAGAGGCCGGCACAGGCTAACGTTATAGCTTGTAGCTATATCGACCACGGATTGCGTGATATGGCCGCGAAGGGTTTGCCGGTATGATAGGCGCCCCTGCCGTCCGGATTGTGAAATACGCCATGACCTTGCAGTACCCAACCATCGCCGATTGCGTCGGCAATACGCCACTGGTTCGCCTGCAGCGCATTGCTGGCGAAACCAGCAACACCCTCCTGCTCAAGCTCGAAGGTAACAATCCTGCCGGCTCGGTGAAGGACCGCCCTGCGTTGTCGATGATCACCCGCGCCGAGCTGCGTGGCCAGATCAAGCCCGGCGACACCTTGATCGAAGCCACCTCCGGCAACACCGGCATCGCCCTGGCGATGGCGGCGGCAATCAAGGGTTACAAGATGATCCTGATCATGCCCGACAACTCCACCGCCGAGCGTAAGGCCGCGATGACCGCCTACGGTGCCGAGCTGATTCTGGTGACCAAGGAAGAGGGCATGGAAGGTGCCCGCGACCTGGCCGAGAAGCTGCAGGCCGAAGGCCGCGGCCTGGTGCTCGACCAGTTCGCCAACGGCGACAACCCGATCGCCCACTACAACAGCACTGGCCCGGAAATCTGGCAGCAGACCCAAGGCACCATCACCCATTTCGTCAGCTCCATGGGCACCACCGGCACCATCATGGGCTGCTCGCAGTACCTCAAGGAGCAGAATCCTGCGGTGCAGATCATCGGCCTGCAACCCATGGAAGGCTCGGCCATTCCAGGCATTCGCCGCTGGCCCGAGGAATACCTGCCGAAAATTTTCGACGCCACTCGCGTAGACCGCGTGGTCGACATGTCGCAGCAGGAAGCCGAAGACACCACCCGCCGCCTTGCCCGTGAAGAGGGCATTTTCTGCGGCGTGTCTTCCGGTGGTGCGGTCGCAGCCATGCTGCGCCTGTCCCGCGAGGTGGAAAATGCCGTGATGGTCGCGATCATCTGCGACCGCGGCGACCGTTACCTGTCCACCGGCCTGTTCGACCCGAGCTAAATGTCCAAGAAAAAAAGCAACAGCGGCCTGCGCTTCCAGCCGGCCGGCGGCAACCGTAGCCCCCAGGTCCCCGTGGGCAAGAAGCAGCGCCTGGATATCGAGCGCCTGGCCGGTGACGGCCGTGGCATTGCCTTCCTTGACGGGCGCACCTGGTTCGTCAGTGGCGCCCTGGCCGGTGAGGCCGTGGAGGCGCGCGTGCTCAATGCCCGTGGCAAAGTGGTCGAGGCCCGCCTGGAGCGCCTGCTACAGGCCAGCCCCGAGCGCCGCGAGGCGCCGTGCCGCTATTACGACCGCTGCGGAGGCTGCAACCTGCAGCACCTGCCGCACGAAGCGCAGCTGGCGCTCAAACAGCGCACGCTGGCTGAACAGCTGCAGCGAGTGGCTGGCGTGCAGCCCGAGGAATGGGCCGCACCGCTGAGCGGGCCGGAATTTGGCTACCGACGCCGTGCCCGCGTGGCCGTGCGCTGGGACGTCAAGGCGCGTCAGCTGGAGGTCGGCTTCCGTGCCGAAGCCAGCCAGGCCATCATCGCCATCGACGATTGCGCGGTGCTGGTACAGCCTTTGCAATCGATTCTGCGCCACTTGCCGACGGTGCTGCGTTCGTTGAGCAAACCGCAGGCGCTGGGCCACGTGGAGCTGTTCAGTGGTACCGCCGAGGCGGTGCTGGTGCGGCATGTCGCGCCGCTGCCGGCAGAAGACCTGGCGAAACTGCAGGCGTTTTGCGAGCAGGCCAATGCCCAGCTGTGGTTGCAGGGTGAAGGTGAACCCGCGCCGGCGGACGCTGCCGCACAACTGGGCTTTGCCCTGGCACCGTGGCAGCTGGAGCTGGCCTGGCGCCCGGGCGACTTCGTACAGGTGAATGCCCAGGTCAACACGGCGATGATCGAGCAGGCCCTGGCCTGGCTCGCACCGCAGGCCGACGAACGTGTGCTGGACCTGTTCTGCGGCTTGGGCAACTTCGCCCTGCCGCTGGCCCGCCAGGCGCGCGAAGTGGTGGCTGTGGAAGGTGTACAGGCCATGGTCGATCGGGCCGCGGCCAATGCCCGAAACAACAATGTGCATAACGCACGGTTTTTTCAGGCCGATTTATCGCAGCCTTTGGCAGGCACCGGATGGGCCGCCGAGGGCTTTTCTGCGGTACTCTTGGATCCACCGCGCGACGGTGCTTTCGAGGTGGTGCAAGGCATCGCACGCCTCCAGGCCAAACGGCTGGTCTACGTATCGTGCAACCCGGCCACGCTGGCGCGAGACGCCCAGGTGCTGGTCGGCCAGGGGTACCGGTTAAAAAGGGCCGGGATTCTCGACATGTTTCCTCAAACGGCGCATGTCGAGGCCATGGCGTTATTCGAAGCGGGCTAGCAGACTGGCCCCTTGGTGCGGCTTCCATGGAATGGCAGCCGCACGGTGATCGCCAGCGCACCCGCGTGGTGCGCTGTATGGAAAGGTAAAACAAAGATGGTACAGGTGAGAGTGCACCAGCCGGTCAACACCGACGGCAGTATCAATCTCGAAGCATGGTTGGACCATGTGGTAAGCGTCGATTCGGCACTGGATCGCGCAGCGCTCAAAGAGGCCTGCGAGTTTGCCCATGAGGTCGAGAAAAAGGGCAACCCGGCCAAGCATTCCTGGGCGGACGGTACGTCCAGCTTCCAGGCGGGGCTGGAGATCGCCGAAATCCTCGCCGACCTCAAGCTCGACCAGGACTCCCTGGTGGCAGCGGTCATCTACCGCTCGGTGCGCGAAGGCAAGGTCACCCTGGCTGAAGTCAGCCAGCGTTTTGGCCCGGTGGTGTCGAAGCTGATCGACGGCGTGCTGCGCATGGCTGCCATCAGTGCCAGCCTCAGCCCACGGCAGTCGCTGGTGCTGGGCTCGCAGGCGCAGGTCGAGAACCTGCGCAAGATGCTCGTGGCCATGGTAGACGACGTGCGCGTGGCCCTGATCAAGCTGGCCGAGCGCACCTGCGCGATCCGTGCAGTCAAGGCTGCTGACGACGAGAAGCGCCTGCGTGTCGCGCGCGAGGTGTTCGACATCTATGCGCCGCTGGCGCACCGCCTGGGTATCGGCCACATCAAGTGGGAGCTGGAAGACCTGTCTTTCCGCTACCTCGAACCCGACCAGTACAAGCAGATCGCCAAACTGCTGCACGAGCGCCGGCTGGACCGCGAGCGCTTCATCAGCGACGTGATGAACCAGTTGCAGAACGAGCTGCTGGCCACGGGTGTGAAGGCCGATATCAGCGGTCGGGCGAAACACATCTATTCGATCTGGCGCAAGATGCAGCGCAAAGGCCTGGAATTCAGCCAGATCTACGACGTGCGTGCGGTGCGCGTGCTGGTGCCGGAAATCCGCGACTGCTACACCGCGCTGGGCATTGTGCACACGCTGTGGCGGCACATCCCCAAAGAGTTCGACGACTACATCGCCAACCCCAAGGAGAACGGCTATCGCTCGCTGCACACGGCGGTGATCGGCCCCGAGGGCAAGGTGCTGGAAGTGCAGATCCGTACCCACGGCATGCACGAAGAAGCCGAGCTCGGCGTATGCGCCCACTGGCGCTACAAGGGCACCGACGTCAAGCCGAGCTCCAACCACTACGAAGAGAAGATCTCCTGGCTGCGCCAGGTGCTGGAGTGGCACGAAGAGCTGGGCGACATCGGTGGCCTGGCCGAGCAACTGCGCGTCGACATCGAGCCGGACCGGGTTTACGTGTTCACCCCGGACGGCCATGCCATCGACCTGCCCAAGGGTGCCACGCCGCTGGACTTCGCCTACCGCGTGCATACCGAGATCGGCCACAACTGCCGTGGCGCCAAGATCAACGGCCGTATCGTGCCGCTGAACTACAGCCTGCAGACCGGCGAGCAGGTCGAGATCATCACCAGCAAGCACGGTAACCCCAGCCGCGACTGGTTGAACTCCAACCTGGGCTATGTCACCACCTCGCGGGCGCGGGCCAAGATCGTGCACTGGTTCAAGCTGCAGGCGCGCGACCAGAACGTCGCCGCTGGCAAGACCTTGCTCGAACGTGAACTCAGCCGCCTGGGCCTGCCGCAGGTCGACTTCGAGCGCCTGGCCGAGAAAACCAACGTCAAGACCGCCGAGGACATGTTCGCCTCGCTGGGGGCGGGCGACCTGCGCCTGGCCCATCTGGTCAATGCTGCCCAGCAGTTGCTGGAACCCGAGCGTATCGAGCAGATCGAGCTGGTGCCGCGCAAGCCTACCGGCCCGCGTACTGGCAAGCGTGGCGATATCCAGATCCAGGGGGTCGGCAACCTGCTGACGCAGATGGCCGGCTGCTGCCAGCCGCTGCCGGGCGATGCCATTGTCGGCTACATCACTCAAGGCCGTGGCGTGAGCATCCACCGCCAGGACTGCGCCTCGGTGCTGCAGCTGGCGGGCAAGGAGCCGGAGCGCATGATCCAGGTGAGCTGGGGGCCGATCCCGGTGCAGACCTACCCGGTCGATATCGTCATTCGTGCCTACGACCGCCCGGGCCTGCTGCGCGATGTTTCGCAGGTGCTGCTGAACGAGAAAATCAACGTGCTGGCGGTGAATACCCGCTCGAACAAGGAAGACAACACCGCGCTGATGTCGCTGACCATCGAGATTCCGGGCCTGGACGCGCTGGGGCGCCTGCTGGGGCGGATCTCGCAGTTGCCGAACATCATCGAGACGCGGCGTAATCGTACCCCTTGAGACTGCGGCGCCTGCTTCGCGGGTAAACCCGCTCCTACCCTTGTAGGAGCGGGCTTGCCCGCGAAGAGGGCTCCACCGAAGGACCTGCCTACATGACCTACACCCTCGAAGACCTGCTGCACCTCATGGCCCGCCTGCGCGACCCGCAGTACGGTTGCCCATGGGACCTCAAGCAGAACTACGCGAGCATCGTCTCGCACACCATCGAAGAGGCCTACGAAGTCGCCGACACCATCGAGCGCGGTGATTTCGAGCACCTGCAAGGTGAGCTGGGCGACTTGCTGTTCCAGGTGGTCTACTACAGCCAGCTGGCCCAGGAGGAGGGGCGTTTCGAGTTCGATGGCGTGGTCGACAGCATCACCCGCAAGCTGATTCGTCGCCACCCGCATGTATTCCCTACCGGCGAGCTTTATGCGCCGCTGGATACCCCCAGCCTGAGCGAGGCCCAGGTCAAGTCGCGTTGGGAGGAGATCAAGGCCGAGGAGCGCGCCGAGAAAAGCACGCCCGAGCAATTGTCGCTGCTCGATGACGTGCCGTCAGCCTTGCCGGCCCTGTCACGGGCAGCCAAACTGCAAAAGCGCGCGGCCACGGTCGGTTTCGACTGGCCGTCGGCATTGCCGGTGCTGGACAAGGTGCGCGAAGAACTGGACGAGGTGTTGCAGGCCATGGCCGACGGCGATGCCGATGCCCTCGAAGATGAAGTGGGCGACCTGCTGTTCGCCACCGTCAACCTGGCCCGCCACCTCAAGCATGACCCGGAAAACGCCCTGCGCCGCGCCAACCGCAAGTTCGAGCGACGTTTCCGTTTTATCGAACAGGCATTGCGCGACAGTGGTCGCCCCATTGAAGATTGTAACCTTGACGAACTGGACGCCCTTTGGGGTGAGGCCAAGCGTCAGGAAAAGAACCTGCCCAGCTGCGGCTGAGCTGTTGCATAAGTGAGTGAACATTCATGAGCCTTTCCCTTCGCGACCAATTGCTCAAAGCCGGTCTGGTCAACCAGAAACAGGTCTCGCAGACCAACAAAGCTGAAAAGAAACAGAAGCGCATGGAGCACAAAGGCCAGGTCGAAGTCGACGACAGCCAGCAGCGCATGGCCAAGGAAGCCATGGCCGAAAAGGTCAAGCGTGACCAGGAGCTGAATCGCCAGCAGCAGGAAAAGGCCGAGCAGAAGGCCCGTGCCGCCCAGATCAAGCAACTGATCGAAGCCACGCGCCTGCCCAAGCTGAGCACCGAGGATTACTACAACTTCGTCGATGACAAGAAGGTCAAGCGCATTGCCGTCAATGCCTTGATGCGTACCAAGCTGAGTAACGGCGCGTTGGCCGTGGTTTCTCATGCCGGTGGCTACGAGGTTATCCCTCGCGAAGCGGCAGTGAAGATCCAGGAGCGCGACCCTGGCCGTATCCTGCTGCTCAATACCCATGTCGAGGAAGCGGACGAAGATGACCCGTACGCCGCCTACAAGATCCCTGATGATCTGATGTGGTAAACACGAAAAACCCCGCTTTGGCGGGGTTTTTTATTTGAAGGCTGGGTCATTGCGTGGTGCGCTGGTTTTCCAGGTCTTCCAGCTCTACGCGGTACTGGTGTGCTTCGTGTTCATTGTGGAACATCCCCACCAGTTGACCTTGTTGGTGCACATCCCAGATCCGCATGCCGGCGGCCAGGCTTTCGTGGGACATTTTCGATTCGTCGCGTTCGGTTACTTGGACAGTCATCGGTAAACTCCACTTCTTCAGTTGGCTGCGACAGTGTGTTGCACACCCTCTTTATAGAGTTTGTTAGCAGACTAAGTAAATAAAACGGGCATGAAACAAGTTTCATGAAGGCCAGTACCTTTGCACAAGGGCATAAAAAAGCCCCGCACTGGGCGGGGCTTGGGGTGTTGCAGGCAGTGCTGGATCAGTTGCCTTTCACCGGCTTGCCATCGACCGTGCCATCCTGCAGCACGATCACGTACTCCTTGCCATCGGTCTCTACCTGGCGCAGTTGCACCAGCAGGTAGTCCCAGTTCTTGGCGAACCACAGTTCGGTGATGCGCTTGCTCTGGCTTGGGTCGCGCACGCGCTCGACCTTCACCGCATCGACCTGGCCGGTCTTGGTGGTGACTTTTTCGGTGCCGAGTACGCGGAAGTCGTAGGTGTCGATCTCGTCACCATCAACCACCTGGTAGGTCATGCTCTTCTTGCCGGCGGCCACGTCATGCTGCAGGGCCAACTGGTAGGACGACTTGTCCAGCACGCCACGGTTCAGCGGCAGGCTGACGGCATCGCCACGGTCGCTGCCGGTGACTTTCTTGCCAGTCCAGTCGAAGTTCAGGTCGACCTTCTTGGCCTTGCCCAGGCCGCCGCGCTCGAAGTGATACTTCTGCGGCAGCAGGGTGTCGTTTTCCATGCGCAGGGTGCTTTGCTCGGTCAGGCTGGCGATCATCATGGAGGCCTTGAAGTTAAGGTCCCAGGTACCATTGGCATTCTTGACCAGGCTGCGCTCGGCGGTGCCGCTCATGGGCAGCTGCTTCCAGTCGGCGGTGTAGCTGGCCGAGAAAGGCTTCAGATCAGCTGCCTGGAGGGGCAGGGCGAGCACGGCGAGAGCCAAAAGCAGGGCACGACGCATAAATTCTCCTAGGATCGAATCAAGTGACCGCTGGCCGCCAGGGGCTGGCCATCCAGTAATGCACCCTGTTCGCCAAGGCGCAAGCGCCCTTCAGCGAACCAGCGCACCGCCAGCGGGTAGATCAGGTGTTCCTGACGGTGTACCCGTTGGGCCAGGCTTTCGACGGTGTCGTCAGACGCCACCGGTACCACAGCCTGTACGACCAGTGGGCCGCCATCGAGTTCCTCAGTCACGAAGTGTACGCTGCAGCCGTGCTCGGCGTCGCCTGCCTCCAGTGCCCGGCGGTGGGTATGCAGGCCCTTGTACTTGGGCAGCAGCGACGGGTGGATGTTGAGCAGGCGGCCCTGGTAGTGGCGCACGAAGTCGCCACTGAGAATGCGCATGAAGCCGGCCAGCACCACCAGGTCTGGCGCAAAACCGTCGATGCGCGCAACCAGCGCGGCATCGAAGGCTTCACGGCCGTCGAACCGGGTGTGGTCGAGCACCACGCTGTCGATACCGGCCGCCGCGGCACGTTGCAGGCCGTAGGCATCGGCGCGGTTGGAAACCACCGCGCGGATGCGCACCGGGCTGTCCTGGCCTTGGCAGCTGTCGATCAGGGCTTGCAGGTTGCTGCCGGAACCCGACAGCAGTACCACTACATTGCAGGTCTTGCTCGGCATCAGTGTGCCTTGAGGTTCTGCAGCTCGACCTGGGCGGCGCCTTCGGCGGCTTCGGCGATGTGGCCGATGACCCACGGCTGCTCACCGGCGGCGCGCAGTTCGTTCAGGGCAGCTTCGACCTGGTCCTGGGCCACGCAGATGACCATGCCCACGCCGCAGTTCAGTACACGGTGCATTTCGTGCTCGTCGACGTTGCCTTTTTCCTGCAGGAAGTCGAACACCGCCGGACGCTGCCAGCTGGCCACGTCAACCACGGCCTGGGCGTTTTTCGGCAGTACGCGCGGGATGTTGTCCAGCAGGCCGCCACCGGTGATGTGGGCCATGGCCTTGACGGCGCCGGTGTTCTTGATCAGTTGCAGCAGCGGCTTGACGTAGATGCGGGTCGGCGCCATCAGCAGGTCGGTCAGCGGCTTGCCGTCCAGCTGGGTGTTCTCGATGTCGGTAGCAGACACTTCGAGGATTTTGCGGATCAGCGAGTAGCCGTTGGAGTGCGGGCCCGAGGACGGCAGGGCGATCAGCGCGTCACCAGTGGCAACCTTGGAGCCGTCGATGATTTCGGCTTTTTCCACCACGCCGACGCAGAAGCCGGCCAGGTCGTAGTCTTCACCTTCGTACATGCCAGGCATTTCGGCGGTTTCACCACCGACCAGCGAGCAGCCGGCCAGTTCGCAACCGGCGCCGATGCCGGTGACCACGGTGGCGGCCACGTCAACGTTCAGCTTGCCGGTGGCGTAGTAATCGAGGAAGAACAGTGGCTCGGCGCCGCATACCACCAGGTCGTTCACGCACATGGCGACCAGGTCCTGGCCGATGCTGTCGTGCTTGTTCAGGTTCAGCGCCAGGCGCAGCTTGGTGCCGACGCCGTCGGTGCCGGAGACCAGCACCGGCTGCTTGTAGCCGGCCGGGATCTCGCAGAGGGCGCCGAAGCCGCCCAGGCCACCCATGACTTCAGGGCGTGCGGTGCGTTTTGCCACGCCCTTGATGCGTTCGACCAGTGCTTCGCCGGCGTCGATGTCTACACCGGCGTCCTTGTAGCTCAGGGAGGGTTGCTTGCTCATTGATCCAGGCCTTTAGGAGGGAGGGATTCTTAAAAACGACCATGGCGGCCAAGTCCGGCGGGTAAGCGGCGGCTGCCTGAAACGTCAGTGGTCTGTGAAGGCGCGCGATTTTATCAGGGTTGCCGGGCAGCGGCCATCCTCAGGCCGACGGGCAGGGCGGTAAATTGTTGAAAAAGGGCTGAGGGTGGTTGATGCGGTTGCATGTGTATAAGCTGCAAGTAGCGAGCTTCATGCTCGACTGGACAGGAATCCTCCATGCGTTTGTTCAATATTCTGGCGGTCGGCGGCCTGGCCCTGATATCGGTTGCAGCCCAGGCTGAAAATGTCGCCGGCCTGTATCAGGTGCGCGAGCCAATGGTCGGGCAGGGCGCCGAAGCCCGTACTGCCGCTACTGCCAAAGCCCTCGACACCTTGGTGCTGCGCCTGACCGGCGACCCCAAGGCAGCGCAAAGCCCGGCACTTGCCGAGTTGCGCAAGGACCCGCAGCAAATCATCAACCAGGTTGGCAGCGAGGCCGGCCCGCCCGAGTCGGTGGTGGTCGAGTTCGACCCCGGTAGCACCGAACGGGCCTTGCGCAAGGCCGGCCTGGCGCTGTGGGGCAGCAATCGGCCTTCGATTCTTGGCTGGTGGCTGAATGACAGTGCCGAGGGCAGCAGCCTGGTCGGTGACGGCCAGGCCAGCGCCCAGCCCCTGCGCCGTGCCGCCCAGCACCGTGGCCTGCCGTTGCGCTTGCCGCTGGCCGACTTGCAGGAGCAACTGGTAGCCAATGCCAAGCAGATCGAAGCCAGCGACCCGGCACCTTTGCGTGAGGCCGCCGAGCGCTATGGCGCCGATGCCTTGCTGGCGGTGCATGCACAGGAAGCCGACGGCAAATGGCAGGGCAAATGGCAGCTGTGGCTGGGCGACCAGCGTGAGCAAGGCACGGCCGAAGGGGGCGACCCGGCTGCCCTGGCTGACGCGGTCATGTTGGCGGTCAGCAGTCGCCTGGCGCCGCGTTATGTCACCCGTCCGGGTGCCAGCAGCCAGATGCAGGTACAAGTGCAGGGGATGAGCTTGCAGCGCTATGCCGAGCTTGCCCGTGTGCTTGAGCCCTATGGCCCACGCCTGCAAATGGCTGAAGGCACCACGCTGACCTATGGTGTGACCGGCAACCGCGAACAGCTGCGTGCCCAACTCGGCCTGGCCAAGTTGCAGGAGCTGCCCGCAGAGCAGGTGCCGGTAGCGCCCGCCACGCCAGCACCGGCAGCCGGTGAGCAACCTGCGCCGGCCCAACCCGCACCCAAGCCGTTCGACGGCCTGCGTTTTCGCTGGTAAGGGGAGCATACCGTGACCGACGTTCGTCGCTGGATCTGGCTGGGCGCTGCCCTGCTGGTCGCTGTGCTGCTTTATAGCTTGCACAACATTCTTACCCCGTTTCTGGTCGGCATCCTGCTGGCCTACCTGGCCGACCCGTTGGTTGACCGCCTGGAGCGTCTGGGGCTGTCGCGCACCTGGGGCGTTGTGGTGGTGTTCGGCCTGTTCACCCTGCTGTTGCTGGCCTTGCTGCTGGTGCTGGTGCCGATGCTTGCCAAGCAGCTGGTGCGCCTGTACGAGCTGGCGCCACAGATGCTCGACTGGCTTGAGCATGTTGCGTTGCCTTGGGTGCAGAGCCGCTTGGGCCTGGCTGATGGCTTCTGGAAGTTCGACAAGATCAAGGCTGCCATCGCTGGCCACATGGGCCAGACCACCGACATTGTCGGCATGCTGCTGTCGCATGCCACGGCTTCGAGCCTGGCGCTGATGGCCTGGCTGGCCAACATGGTACTGATTCCGGTGGTGGGCTTTTACCTGCTGCGTGACTGGGACCTGATGATGGCCAAGCTGCGCAGCCTGCTGCCACGCCAGCGTGAGCCGCAGGTGGTCGGGTTGGCGGGCGAATGCCACGAAGTACTTGGGGCGTTCGTGCGTGGGCAACTGATGGTAATGCTGGCCTTGGGCGTCATTTATTCGGCCGGGCTGATGCTGGTCGGGCTGGAGCTGGGCCTGCTCATCGGTATGCTCGCAGGGTTGGCCGCCATCGTGCCCTACATGGGCTTCATCATAGGTATCGGTGCGGCCTTGGTGGCGGGGTTGTTCCAGTTTGGGGGCGACCTGTATCCGATGCTGGGCATCGTCGCGGTATTCATGGTCGGGCAGGCGCTCGAAGGCATGGTGTTGACGCCGCTGCTGGTAGGGGACCGGATTGGCCTGCACCCGGTGGCGGTGATCTTTGCCATCCTGGCCGGGGGCGAACTGTTCGGCTTTACCGGGGTGTTGCTGGCGCTGCCGGTGGCGGCCGTGATCATGGTGCTGCTGCGGCATGTGCATGACATGTACAAGGAATCGGACATGTATGCCGGGGATATCGACCCGCAGTTGTGATGTTGGGGCTGCGATGCAGCCCAAAATTAGCGCAACTTGTTGATTTTGCTTGTGCTATCTGTTGCCGTGATTGTGCGGCCCGCCTTGCGGGTATAGACTTTGCAACATTGTTCACCAAAGGCCCCCTGCGGTCCTGCTGACCGCCCGCGAGCATGAAACCACCGATCCAGTTGCCCCTGGGTGTGCGCCTGCGCGATGACGCCACCTTCATCAACTACTATCCGGGCGCCAATGCTGCGGCATTGGGCTACGTCGAGCGGCTATGCGAAGCCGACGCCGGCTGGACCGAGAGCCTTATCTACCTGTGGGGCAAGCAGGGTGTTGGCCGTAGCCACCTGCTGCAGGCGGCTACCCACCGCTTCCAGCAACGCGGCGAGCCTGCTGTCTATCTGCCATTGGCGCAACTGCTCGATCGCGGCGTAGAGCTGCTTGACTACCTGGCCCAGTACGAACTGGTGTGCATCGACGACTTGCACGTGATTGCCGGCAAGGCGGACTGGGAAGAGGCCATGTTCCACTTGTTCAACCGCCTGCGTGACAGTGGCCGGCGCTTGCTGCTGGCCGCCTCGGCATCCCCGCGCGAATTGCCGATCAAGTTGCCGGACCTGAAGTCGCGGCTGACCCTGGCGCTGGTATTCCAGATGCGTGGTTTGTCTGACGAAGACAAGCTGCGAGCCCTGCAACTGCGTGCTTCGCGCCGTGGCCTGCACCTCACCGACGAAGTCGGCCACTTCATCCTCACCCGCGGTGCGCGCAGCATGAGCGCGTTGTTCGACCTGCTGGAGCGCCTCGACCAGGCCTCGCTGCAGGCACAACGCAAGCTCACCATTCCGTTTCTCAAGGAAACCCTCGGCTGGTAACCCCCTGAAAACGCTGGGCCAGAGCGGCAAAACAAAAAAGTCACATCTTTTTCGATAAAATTTGCAAATGGCCATGATAGAGGGCATAGTTTCACCCTTCTAAAGGATTACAGACACGGTCGTGCCCATGCTAAAGCGCTTCGCACCCCTCGTGCCACTCGCACTCGTGACCCTGCTTTTTGGCTGCGCGGCCCAAGGCCCGGCTTCTCATTCAGAGTCTCAGCCTCAGGATCACACCCCGGTCGCCGCACAATCGGTGATCAAGGCCAAGGCCTCGTCCTCGTCGGTGTTCGGCGAACCGGAAGAGCTGGCCACTGAAGATGACCTGGAGGCCTTCTCCAGCAACAGCAAGCCCTACCAGCTGCCAGTGCTGGCGGACAGTATTCTCGAGCGCGGCATGTCGTTGATCGGCACTCGCTACCGCTTCGGTGGTACCTCGGAAAAGTCCGGTTTCGACTGCAGCGGTTTCATCGGCTATCTGTTCCGCGAAGAGGCGGGCATGACCCTGCCACGCTCGACGCGCGAAATGATCAACGTCGATGCCCCGAAAGTGGCCCGCAACAAGCTCAAACCGGGTGACCTGCTGTTCTTCAGCACCAACGGTCGCGGCCGCGTCAGCCATGCCGGCATCTACCTGGGTGACAACCAGTTCATCCACTCCAGCAGCCGCCGCAGCGGTGGCGTGCGCATCGACAGCCTCGGTGACCGCTACTGGAGCAAGACCTTCATCGAAGCCAAGCGTGCCTTGGCCATGGCGCCGACCAACATCGCGCGCAACTGATGGCAAAATGCTGTACCCTGCCACGGCGGTGATGCTTTGAAAAAAGCTCGCCGCCGTGCGTATTTACAGAAAGCGTCTAATCTAAATTCTCAACTCTTTTTGGCTGCGGCGCAGCAATCTCAGACAGGATGTTCTGGCCATGGTAAAGATGGCGCGCTTCGCATTTCTCTCCCTGGCAGCCTTGCTGGCTGCCTGCTCCAGCCGCGCTCCAGCGCCGGCCCCTGTGGTTCAGCCGCAGGTGTCCTACAGCCAGCCAAGCCCTTCGCCGATTGCCGATGACGTATTGATCCGTGCCATTGGCCTGGTGGGTACGCCCTACCGTTGGGGTGGTAATACGCCGGACTCCGGCTTCGACTGCAGTGGCCTGATCAAGTACGTCTACCGTGATGCTGCCGGCATCAGCCTGCCGCGTTCGACGCGGGAAATGATCGTCATGCGCGCACCCACGGTAGATGCCCAGTCGCTGCAGTCCGGCGACCTGGTGTTTTTCGCGACCAGCGGTGGTTCGCAGGTCAGCCACGCAGGCATCTATGTAGGGGAGGGGCGCTTCGTGCATGCACCTTCCACCGGCGGTACCGTGCGCCTGGACTACCTCTCCAACAGCTACTGGGCCAAGGCTTATCTGCAGGCAAAGCGGGTGATTCCCCAAGGGCACCTGGCGCAGAACCCTTAGAGCATCCCTCAGGGCAAGGCTGCTAACTGCTCGGTTAGTGGCCGGCCGCTTCCTTGTACGCCAATACTTATCTACCTCAGGTCACTGCCACGGCCGGATGAGCATGTTGCCTCTCTTTATGCAGCCTGGAGAGGACCATGAGCAATAACGAAGCAAAAATGCGCCAGGACCTTGAGCTGGCGGATGCAGCGCGTCCGCTGGTGGCGTTGGTCGACAAGATACTGCGCGATTACCCCGATCCATATGCGCTGGCGAGCAAGCATGCTGCTCAGATCGTGCAGAAGCACACCGGCAAGGCCATGGATCCGCGGTTTGTCTGGTGGCATCAGTTCACCAACTCAAGTACCAGCAGCCGCAGTTTCACTGGATGGCAACACAGTGGCCCGCCACAGAAGTCATTGGTGCTCACAGAGCTGGTAGTCGAGCGATTCGACGCCTATTTCCAGGATGCTGTAGACGAGCTGGACCAGCGTGGTGGTTTTTATTGGCAAGGGCCGTTTGCCGCTACCTACGATGAACGCAATGAAGTCCCGATGTTGGGCAGTGCCGTCCAGAGCGACTTTTGGGCGCTGGACTTTGCCGGGTTGTACCGTGAGGCCGTCGAGCGCTTCTGGGCGACCTACGAGGCGGATGTTCGTGTGCTGGCCAAAATCAATTTGCTTGGCGAGACAGCCAGTGCGCGACATGCCGGCAGGATTTCGGCGTCTGACAGGGGGCGGCTACGTGCCATGGTGGCCGACCAGTTGGCGGACGATGAGCTGCCCACGATTGATAATCTGCGCAGGGACAGCACGGGTAGCCCGCTGACAGTCAGCCGCTATGGCTTTGGTGAAGGGGACAAAGGCAGCCTTTTCGGTCTGCGGGCAGCAGACGGTAGCGTGCTTGCTTACATGCCCTGGTTCAATGAAGCACTGACAAGCTTCGAGTCCGAACTGGCAATGGCGCGTTGGTTGGCGGTGAATCTGCGGTCCGAGCAGACGCTTGAGGCATTCGTCACCAGTACACACAGCAACCCGCACGATACCAATGGGCGGAGCCTGATCAGGGTGCATTTGAAAGGCATCGCGGATAGTCGTTCTGACGACGCGGCGTTGATGGCCTTGAAGTTGTTCGAGCGTCCGCTGCGGGGAGATCTGTTCACCTACCTGGCCAACCAGGCCAAGGCCGAAATGCAGCGTACCGCCGAGCTTATGCGGGATAACGCCAGCCTGCGCCAGGCGATGCTCAGTGGCTATCTGTCGGCGTTTCTTGGTGTGTTCAGCGGCTTTGTGCCTTTGGGTTGGCCGATGTCTCTGATGTTGCTGGGTGCAAGCGTTGGCAAAGTGGCGCTGGATGTGAACGAGGCTTTACATGCCCAGGATGAGCTAGCCCGCAAAAATGCGCTGCGATCGGCCATTTTGCAGAGCATGTTTGCAAGCCTCAACCTGGTCGATATCGGTATGCAGACCACCATTGCCTCTCCGGCTACTCAGGCCGCCCCCCACGAAACGGGTGTTGACCTGCAGCACTGGCAACTGTCAGCCGACGCAGAGCTTGCGGTGGAAGGCCAGGAAATAAACACCGTACAGCTTGGGGAATTGGGTACCAGCGGGCGCCTGCGCGGTATTCGCGTGAACGACGACGGCAGTTGCTGGATTGTCTTGAGGGGCCATGAATACCGGGTGCGCTACAGTCATGAGCTGGCGGTATGGCTGGTGGTGCCGGCAGACAACCCTTACGCCTTTGTCCCGCTGAGCCCGGTGCGTTTGAACAGCGCTGGCGAATGGGAGTTGTTGGTGCCGCCTCGGTTGGTGGGGGGGACGCCCCTGCCGGCACAGCGCATGTCGAGCGTGCGTTCGCCGTTCTGGGATGTATACACCTCCATTGATGATGCGCAGAGCACGGTACTGTCAGAGCGGGCATTGGAGCGCCAGAAGCGTTTGCTGGACGGTTGGCCTGTTGCCGAGCTTGAGGAGGGGCAAGCACCGAGCCGGGACGCCCGAGGCCTGGACTGTGTGGATGTCAATGGCAGGTTCTACTACTCCTACCGTTATCGGCGCGAGTACTTCAATTCGTTGATCGAGTGGTACACCAGCAACGAATCGGGTGTGAATGATGTGTTCCGTAAAGGAAAGTACAAATACGACGACGAGGACAGGTACATCAACGATCTGGCTGATAGCCTCGGTCGCTTGCCCAAAAGCAATCAGGCCACACTCTACCGTGGTGGCCACCGATCCCGGGGAACGGGCGGCGAGTATTATCGATACGGCCACCTGTGTGTCGGCGATGTGCTGGTCAATACCGACCTGACTTCGTTTACCGAGAACCCCTACAAGGTCCTGGAGTTCGCCTGCTTGCCCTACGCTGGAATGCCTGATGCATTGCCCGGGTTGTTCGATGACAGTTCGGTGGTGTTCGAGCTGGCTGCGGGGCAGTACAGCGATGCCACGCCGATCAGCGCGTTTTCCCTGTATTGGAAGGAGGCCGAAACGTTGATGCTGCCAGGCCATTACTTCCGTGTGGAAGGGCTGGAACAGGTCTATGGCGAAAGCTACCGCTTTATCAAGGTGGCACTCAGGCAGGTCCCCAAACCTGCAACCGGGCGACCTGTTTACGATCTGCGTACCGGGCTGGCCTTCGATCTGGAGCTCTATCGCAAGCAGTTCCGGGCGGCGAACGTGGTCGAACGTTTCTTCCCTCGCCCATGATCCGCTTTGGCGAATGATCACCTTGATTGACGCTCCCGGCCCAACCCTCTAACCTTCGCGCGTGTTTCAGGTGCCCTGCCAGCCCCGACTGGGCAGGGTGAAACTGGGAAGCCGGTGGGCGCCAGCATGGCGCGATTCCGGCGCTGCCCCCGCAACGGTAGGTGAGTAGAAGGCCGCGCAGGGCCACTGGATGCCAGCATCCGGGAAGGCGCGCAGGCTGGGCCGAGGCCCGCTCACAAGCCCGGAGACCGGCCTGTTACTGCCAACGGCATCACGGAGGGTGATGCGCGGTGCACCGTGGCGCCCTGCCATGGCCCCTGCGCGTACTCCGTTTGCCTGCCTATTACCTGTCACCGTGCGTAGCCACGGTGCCAGCCAGCGGAGAACCCTGATGAGCGAATCCACCGAACGTGACGAACGCCACCTGGCGCGCATGCAGCGCAAGAAGGCGGTCATCGACGAACGTATCGCCAATTCCCCCAACGAATGCGGCCTGTTGCTGGTGCTGACCGGCAATGGCAAGGGCAAGAGCAGCTCGGCCTTCGGCATGCTCGCGCGCGCGCTGGGCCATGGCATGCAGTGCGGTGTTGTGCAGTTCATCAAGGGCCGCAACAGCACCGGGGAAGAGCTGTTCTTCCGCCGCTTTCCTGAGCAGGTGCGCTACCACGTGATGGGCGAGGGCTTCACCTGGGAAACCCAGGACCGCCAGCGTGACATCGCCGCCGCCGAAGCCGCCTGGGCGGTGTCGCGCCAGCTGCTGCAAGACCCTGATGTGCAGTTTGTGGTGCTGGATGAGCTGAACATCGCCCTCAAGCACGGCTACCTCGACCTGGACCAGGTTCTTTCAGACATCCAGGCCCGCCCGCCGATGCAGCATGTGATCGTCACGGGCCGTGCGGCCAAGCCTGAAATGATCGAACTGGCCGATACCGTGACCGAGATGGGTATGCTCAAGCACGCCTTCCAGGCCGGCATTCGCGCACAGAAGGGCGTCGAACTGTGAGTCAATCGCGCCATTGCCCCGCCGTGTTGATCGCGGCACCGGCCTCTGGCCAGGGCAAGACTACCGTCACAGCCGCGCTGGCCCGCTTGCACCGTAACCTCGGGCGCAAGGTGCGCGTGTTCAAGTGTGGCCCGGATTTTCTTGACCCGATGATCCTGGAGCGCGCGAGTGGCGCGCCGGTGTACCAGCTGGACCTGTGGATGATCGGCGCCGAAGAAAGCCGTCGCCTGCTGTGGGACGCCGCGGGCGAGGCCGACCTGATCCTGATCGAAGGGGTGATGGGGCTGTTTGATGGCACCCCGTCCAGCGCCGACCTGGCGCGCCACTTCGGCGTGCCGGTGCTGGCGGTGATCGACGGCACGGCCATGGCCCAGACGTTCGGCGCATTGGCCCTGGGCCTGGCGCGCTACCAGGCTGACTTGCCGTTTGCCGGGGTGTTGGCCAACCGGGTGGGCAGCCTGCGCCATGCGCAACTGCTGGAAGGCAGCCTGACCGAGGGCTTGCGTTGGTACGGCGGCTTGTCGCGCGAGCGCGGCATCGAGTTGCCCAGCCGCCATCTCGGGCTGGTTCAGGCCAGCGAGCTGAACGACCTGGATGCCCGCCTGGATGCAGCCGCCGAGGCGCTTGGCGCCAGCTGCGACGCAGCCTTGCCACCGCCGGTGAGCTTTGCCGAGCCCGAAGCACAAGCGTGTGCTGCTTCGCTGGCAGGGGTGCGTATTGGCGTGGCACGCGACGAAGCGTTTGCCTTTACCTACGGGGCCAACCTCGACCTGCTGCGTAACCTCGGGGCGCAGCTGGAATTCTTCTCGCCGCTGCACGACCGCGAACTGCCGGCGGTGGATAGCCTGTACCTGCCGGGCGGCTACCCCGAGCTGCATCACCATGCCCTGGCCGCCAATGCGTCGATGTGCGAGGCAATCCGCGCCCATCATGCTCAGCGCAAACCCTTGCTGGCCGAGTGCGGCGGCATGCTGTACCTGCTCGATGCCTTGACCGACGTGGCCGGCGAGCGTGCCGAGCTGCTGGGCCTGCTGCGGGGCGAGGCGACCATGCAGAAGCGTCTGGCGGCCTTGGCGCTGCAGGCGGTAGAGCTGCCGGAGGGCACCTTGCGTGGCCATACCTACCATCACTCGCTGACCAGCACCGAGCTGGAACCGATCGCCCGTGGCCTTAGCCCTAATGGCGGGCGTGGCAACGAAGCGGTGTATCGCTTGGGCCGGTTGACGGCCTCATACGTGCATTTCTACTTCCCCTCCAACCCGGATGCGGCGGCGGCGCTGTTGCGGCCATGAGCGAACATGCCTTCAGCGACGTCGAGCGCGCCGCGATCTACCGGGCCATTGGCGAGCGTCGCGACATGCGCCATTTTGCCGGTGGCCAGGTGGCGCCAGAGCTGCTTGCCCGTTTGCTGGCCGCCGCGCATCAGGCGCCCAGTGTCGGGCTGATGCAGCCGTGGCGTTTTATCCGCATTACCCGGCGCGACCTGCGTGGGCGCATCCAGGCCTTGGTGGAGGCGGAGCGGGTGCGCACCGCCGAGGCATTGGGCGAGCGCTCCGATGCCTTCATGAAGCTGAAGGTTGAAGGCATCAACGACTGCGCCGAGCTGCTGGTGGCGGCCTTGATGGATAACCGGGAACCGCACATCTTCGGCCGCCGCACGCTGCCGGAAATGGACCTGGCCTCGCTGGCCTGTGCCATCCAGAACCTGTGGCTGGCTGCGCGTGGTGAAGGGCTGGGCATGGGCTGGGTGTCGTTGTTCGAACCGCAGGCTTTGGCCGCTTTGCTGGGCATGCCTGCGGGCGCCAAACCGGTGGCGGTGCTGTGCCTGGGGCCGGTTACCGAGTTCTACCCGGTGCCGATGCTGGTGCAGGAAAACTGGGCCGAAGAGCGGCCCTTGAGCGAAATGCTTTACGAGAACCAATGGGGAGAGCGTCAATGAGCGTGGCCTTGCTGACCGTGGCCGGGGTAGCCCTGGACGCTTTGCTGGGCGAGCCGCAGCGGCGCCACCCGTTGGTGGCTTTTGGCAATATGGCCAGTAGCCTTGAGCGCCGCCTGAATGCCGGCGGGCGCGGCTGGCGCAGCCATGGGGTGAGCGCGTGGTTTCTGGCGGTGGTGCCGCTGACCCTGGTGGCGCTGGTTCTGTCGTGGCTGCCTTACATCGGCTGGCTGGTGGATGTGCTGGCGCTCTACTGCGCCGTGGGGCTGCGCAGCCTGGGCGAGCATGTGCTGCCGGTGGCCAACGCGTTGCGCCAAGGCAACCTGGAAGAGGCACGTCGGCGCGTCGGCTACCTGGTCAGCCGCGAAACCCGCGAACTGGACGAGCCAGCAGTGGCCCGGGCGGCCACCGAGTCGGTGCTGGAGAACGGCAGCGATGCGGTGTTCGCCGCGCTGTTCTGGTTTGTGGTGGCTGGTGCGCCGGGTGTGGTGCTGTATCGCCTGAGCAACACGCTGGATGCCATGTGGGGCTACCGTAACGAGCGCTTCGAACGTTTCGGCTGGTGCGCGGCGCGTATCGACGACGTGCTCAACTACCTTCCCGCAAGGCTGGTGGCGCTGACGTATGCGCTGCTGGGCAAGACCCGCCTGGCCCTGGCCTGCTGGCGCAAGCAGGGCCCCCTGTGGGACAGCCCGAACGCCGGCCCGGTGATGGCTGCAGGTGCCGGTGCGCTGGGCGTGGAGCTCGGTGGCCCGGCGGTGTACCACGGCGAGCTTCATGAGCGGCCGCGCCTGGGCGAGGGGCCAGTGGCCGATGCCGACGCCATCGAGCGCGGTTGGGCCCTGGTGCAGCGGGGTGTGTGGTTGTGGCTGTTGTTGATCTGCCTGGGGGCTTACATCAATGCTTGAACACGGTGGCCGCCTGCTGCGCGCAGTGCAGCAGTACGGCATTCCTCGCGAGCAGTGGCTCGACCTGTCCAGCGGCATCGCGCCCTGGCCATTCCCGATCCCGCCAATTCCTACAGATGCGTGGGCGCGTCTACCGGAGGTCGAGGACGGCCTGGAAGACGCTGCACGTGCGTACTACGGTACCAGCCAGCTGCTGCCGGTAGCGGGCTCTCAGGCCGCGATCCAGGCTTTGCCGCTGCTGCGCGCCGCAGGCCGGACAGGGGTGCTGACGCCATGTTATGCCGAGCACCCGTACGCCTGGCAGCGGTCGGGGCATCAGTTGGTTGAGCTGGACGAGGCACAGGTTGACGCAGCGCTCGATAGCCTTGACGTGCTGGTGCTGGTCAACCCCAACAACCCGACCGGTCGGCGGGTGCCGCGTGAGACGCTGTTGGCTTGGCATGCGCGCCTGGCTGCGCGCGGTGGCTGGTTGCTGGTCGATGAAGCGTTCATGGACAACACCCCGGCAGACAGCGTGGTGGACTGCGCGGGTCGCGAGGGCCTGATCGTGCTGCGTTCATTCGGCAAATTCTTCGGTTTGGCCGGGGTGCGGCTGGGCTTCGTCGCCGCTGAGCGCAGCCTGCTGTTGCGCCTGGCCGAGTTGCTTGGCCCTTGGACCGTCAACGGCCCGACCCGGGTGCTGGCCCAGGCAAGCCTGGCCGACGAAGCTGCGCAGCGCGTGCAGACTGAACGTTGCGCTGCTGCCAGTCAGCGCCTTGCCACCCTGTTGGCTAGCACTGGCCTGGCGCCAAGCGGCGGTTGTGACCTGTTCCAGTACGTGCGCAGCGAGCGTGCCGCGCCGTTGCATGACTTTCTCGCCCATCGCGGCATCCTGGTGCGCCTGTTCGACCACCCTCCGGCCGTGCGCCTGGGGCTGCCCGAGTGTGCGGCCGACGAACAGCGCCTGGCCCAGGCGCTGGCCGACTATCAAAAGGAATCGGCATGACCACCCTCATGGTGCAAGGCACCACCTCCGATGCCGGCAAGAGCACGCTGGTGACCGCACTGTGCCGCTGGTTGTTGCGCCAGGGCGTCGCTGTGGTGCCGTTCAAACCGCAGAACATGGCGTTGAACAGCGCGGTAACCGCCGACGGCGGTGAAATCGGCCGGGCCCAGGCGGTGCAGGCTCAGGCGTGCCGGCTGGCGCCGCATACCGACATGAACCCGGTACTGCTCAAGCCCAACAGCGACACCGGTGCCCAGGTGATCATTCATGGCCGTGCGGTCACCAGCATGAATGCGGTGGCCTACCACGACTACAAGGCCATCGCCATGCAGGCGGTGCTGGCTTCGCACCAGCGGCTGAGTGCCGCCTGGCCGGTGGTCATGGTCGAGGGCGCCGGGTCACCGGCAGAGATCAACCTGCGGGCCGGCGACATTGCCAACATGGGCTTTGCCGAGGCCGTCGATTGCCCGGTGATCCTGGTTGCCGACATCAACCGTGGCGGCGTGTTCGCGCACCTTGTCGGCACGCTGGAATTGCTTTCGCCCAGTGAGCAGGCGCGGGTCAAGGGCTTTGTCATCAACCGCTTCCGTGGCGACATCGCCCTGTTGCAGCCGGGGCTGGACTGGCTGGAGCAACGCACCGGCAAGCCGGTGCTGGGCGTGTTGCCTTACGTCACCGATTTGCACCTGGAAGCCGAAGACGGCATCGATGTGCGCCAGGGCGCCAAAAGCGAGCGTGTGCTCAAGGTGATCGTGCCGGTATTGCCGCGCATCAGTAACCACACCGACTTCGACCCGCTGCGCCTGCACCCGCAGGTGGACCTCCAGTTCATCGGCCCGGGCCAGCCGATTCCGCCTGCCGACCTGATCATCCTGCCGGGCTCCAAGAGCGTGCGTGGCGACCTGGCGCAACTGCGCGAGCGCGGTTGGGACAAAGCGATCGAGCGGCACCTGCGCTACGGCGGCAAGCTGATCGGCATTTGTGGCGGCCTGCAGATGCTGGGCCGTGAAGTACATGACCCGCTAGGCCTCGAGGGCCCTGCCGGGTCGAGCCCGGGGCTTGGCCTGCTGGATTACGCCACGGTGCTTGAGGCCGAGAAGCAGTTGCGCAACGTTGCCGGGGTGCTGAACCTTGAAGCGGCGCCGGTTGCCGGTTATGAGATTCATGCAGGCGTCACCACCGGCCCTGCGCTGGAACAGCCAGCCGTGCAACTGGCCGATGGTCGTTGTGATGGCGCGGTGAGCGATGATGGGCAGATCCTTGCCACCTACCTGCATGGCCTGTTCGAGGGCAGCCACTCGTGCGCCGCGCTGCTGCGCTGGGCCGGCCTGGAGGATGCCCAGGCCATCGATTACGAAGCCCTGCGCGAGCGCGACATCGAGCGCCTGGCCGACCTGGTGGAAAAACACCTGGACACCGCGCGCTTGCGCCAGCTCTGTGGGGTGGCCTGACATGCGCAGCCTGATCCTCGGTGGCGCCCGCTCCGGCAAGAGCCGCCTCGCCGAACAGCTGGCCAGTGCCAGTGGCCTGCCGGTGACCTACATTGCCACCAGCCAGCCGCTGGACGGTGAAATGAACGAACGTGTGTTGCTGCACCGTCAGCGCCGCCCGGACGACTGGGGGCTGATCGAAGAACCCTTGGCCCTGGCCGCAGTACTGCGTGCTGAAGCAGCCGAAGGGCGCTGCCTGCTGGTGGATTGCCTGACGTTGTGGTTGACCAACCTGCTGATGCTTGAAGATGACCAGCGCCTGGCCGAGGAACGAGATGCCTTGTTGGCCTGCCTTGAGCAGTTGCCTGGCACCCTGATCCTGGTCAGTAACGAAACCGGCCTGGGCGTCGTGCCCATGGGCGAGCTGACCCGGCGTTATGTCGACCTGGCCGGCTGGCTTCACCAGGCCGTGGCCGAACGTTGTCAGCGTGTGGTGCTGACCGTGGCCGGCCTGCCCTTAATGCTTAAAGGACCTGCACTATGACACAAGCCTGGTGGCGTGATGCCTGCCAACCTCTCGACAACGCCGCCATGGACCAGGCCCGCGCCCGTCAGCAGCAGCTGACCAAGCCTGCCGGTTCGCTTGGCCAGCTTGAGGGTCTGGCCATTCAGCTGGCCGGCCTGCAAGGGCGTGAAAGGCCGGTGCTGGATAAGGCCGCCATCACCGTTTTTGCCGGTGACCACGGTGTGGTCGAGGAGGGTATCTCAGCTTACCCTCAAGCGGTGACCGGGCAGATGCTGCGCAACTTCGTAGGGGGTGGTGCAGCGATCAGCGTGCTGGCGCGCGAGCTGCAGGCCAGCCTCGAAGTGGTCGACCTGGGCACCATCGACCCTGATCTGGCGTTGCCGGGCGTGCACCACTTGCGCCTTGGGGCCGGTACGGCCAACTTCGCTCGCCAGCCGGCAATGACCGAAGGCCAACTGCAAGCGGCTTTGCAGGCGGGCCGCGACAGCGCGCTGCGTGCTGCCGAACGGGGTGCGCAGCTGTTCATTGGTGGCGAGATGGGAATAGGCAACACCACGGCCGCCTCCGCCTTGGCCAGCGTGCTGATGGGCTGCCCGCCTGCTGAGCTGAGCGGCCCTGGCACGGGCCTGGACAGCGCGGGTGTGCGGCACAAGGCCGAAGTCATTGAGCACGCCCTGCGCTTGCACAAGTTGCAGGCTGCGGACCCGCTGCAAGCCTTGGGTAGCGTCGGTGGCTTTGAGATCGCTGCGTTGGCGGGCGCCTACATCGGTTGTGCGCAGGCGGGTATCGCCGTACTGGTGGATGGCTTCATCTGTAGCGTTGCCGCGTTGGCGGCGGTGCGCCTTAATCCGCAGTGCCGCGCGTGGTTGCTGTTCGCTCACCAAGGGGCGGAACCCGGGCACAAGGCGTTGCTCGAGGCATTGCAGGCCGAACCGCTGCTGGCGCTGGGCCTTCGTTTGGGCGAGGGCAGTGGTGCTGCGCTGGCCGTGCCACTGCTGCGCCTCGCCTGCGCGCTGCACGGGCAGATGGCGACGTTCGCCGAAGCTGCGGTGGCGGACCGCCCGGCATGATCCTCGACTTGTTGCGCCATGGCGAAACCGAACAGGGCGGCTTGCGCGGCAGCCTTGACGATGCGTTGACTGACAAGGGCTGGGCGCAGATGCGTGGTGCCGTGGCCGGGGCGGAGCCTTGGGAGGTGCTGGTCAGCTCGCCGCTGCAGCGCTGCGCCCGCTTTGCCGATGACCTGGGGGCGCAGTTGAATCTGCCGGTGCAACGAGAACCCGGCCTTCAGGAGCTGCATTTTGGCGACTGGGAGGGCCGAAGCGCCGCGCAGATCATGGAAGACCAGGCGGATGCTCTGGGTCGGTTCTGGGAGAACCCTTACGCCTTTACGCCGCCCAATGGCGAGCCAGTCGAGGCGTTTGCCGAGCGTGTGCTGGCTGCTGTCGAGCGGCTGAGCCGTCAGCATGCTGGCAAGCGTGTGCTGCTGGTCACCCATGGTGGTGTGATGCGGCTATTGCTGGCCCGAGCCCGTGGCTTGCCGAGGGCGCAGCTGCTGCAGGTTGAAGTGGGGCATGGTGCGCTGGTGCGGCTGGTACCGGGTGTCGATGGCCAGTGGGTCGAGGCGTGCTGAGATGTTGCCATTCTGGATTGCCTTGCAGTTTCTCAGCAGCCTGCCCGTGAGCCTGCCAGGCATGCCGGCACCGCGTGAAATGGGGCGTTCGCTGCTGTTCTACCCGCTGGTCGGGTTGCTGTTCGGCTTACTGCTGTGGCTGGCCAGCCATCTGCTGCAAGGTACGCCAGCACCGCTGCATGCCGCTTTGCTACTGACGTTGTGGGTGTTGCTCAGTGGTGCCTTGCACCTGGATGGCCTGGCTGACAGTGCTGACGCCTGGCTGGGTGGCTTCGGCGACCGTGAACGCACCTTGCAGATCATGAAAGACCCGCGCAGCGGGCCGATTGCCGTGGTCACCCTGGTGTTGGTGCTGTTGCTGAAATTCTGCGCCTTGTGGGTGCTGGTAGAGCAGGGCATCGGAGCGCAATTGCTACTGGCGCCCTTGATTGGTCGGGCGGCGATGTTGGGTCTGTTCCTGGGTACCCCCTACGTGCGCTCGGGTGGCCTGGGCCAAGCCCTGGCCGATCATCTGCCGCGCCGTGAGGCCTCTTGGGCTTTGCTGGGCAGTGCGGTCATGTGCCTGGTCGCAGGTGGCTGGAGCGTGTGCTGGATACTGTTGCTGGCACTCGCTGTGTTTGCAGGGTTGCGGCAACTGATGTGCCGGCGCCTTGGCGGAACCACCGGGGATACCGCTGGCGCGATGCTGGAGTTGCTTGAGCTTGCTGTGGTGCTGGGTTTGGCCGTGGGGCTCTGAGCGATCGGTTGCTGTCACCTCGAAGGCGAAATTTCTTGCAACACCTATGACGCGGGTATATACACGTATCCATGCTGACCAGTGAATGCATCTGTACCCATCTACGTCGCGCTGCCCGTGGGGTGAGCCGGCATTACGACGAAGCGCTTGCCGGCTTCGGGGTCAATGTCGCCCAGTTTTCCCTGTTACGCCATCTGCAGCGGCTTGACCGCCCCAGCATCACGACCCTGGCCGAAGCGATGGGCCTGGAGCGCAGCACCTTGGGCCGCAACCTACGGGTGCTTGAGGCCGAGGGGCTGTTGGCCCTGGTGGATGGCGATGACCAGCGCAATCGCGTGGTGCTGCTGACCGAAGCGGGTAAGCAGCTATTGTGTGACGCCCATCCCGCCTGGGAGCAGGCTCAAACGGAGCTGGTGGAGCGACTGGGGGCAGGGCAGCGGGATGAGCTGGTGCGTTTGCTGGGCCAACTGGCCTGAATTGATACGACTATAAGCGGGTATATACCCGCAACAACCTTGCGATGTGCTGGAGATAACGACAATGACTTCGGTGTGGCGAACCAGCGGTTGGGTATTGGTGGGGGCGGCGTTGATCCTGGCGCTTTCCTTGGGTGTGCGCCATGGCTTTGGCCTGTTCCTGGCGCCGATGAGCGCCGATTTTGGCTGGGGGCGTGAGGTGTTCGCCTTTGCCATCGCCTTGCAGAACTTGATCTGGGGGCTGGCCCAACCCTTCGCCGGAGCCTTGGCCGACCGCCTGGGGGCCGCGCGGGTGGTGATCATCGGCGGTATTCTCTATGCCGTCGGTTTGATCCTGATGGGCATGGCCGATTCGGCCTGGTCGTTGTCGCTCAGTGCCGGCTTGCTGATCGGCATCGGCCTGTCCGGTACGTCGTTCTCGGTCATCCTTGGCGTGGTCGGGCGTGCTGTGCCTGCCGAGAAGCGCAGTATGGCGATGGGGATCGCCAGCGCTGCCGGTTCGTTTGGCCAGTTCGCCATGCTGCCCGGCACCTTGGGCCTGATCCAGTGGTTGGGTTGGTCGGCGGCGTTGCTGGTGTTGGGCCTGATGGTGGCGTTTATCGTGCCCTTCGTCGGCCTGCTGCGCGACCGTCCGCTGCCCAGCCATGGCGCGGAGCAGACACTGGGCCAGGCACTGCGCGAGGCGTGCTCGCATTCCGGCTTCTGGTTGCTGGCGCTGGGCTTTTTCGTCTGCGGCTTCCAGGTGGTGTTCATTGGTGTACACCTGCCGGCCTATCTGGTGGACCAGCACCTGGCTGCGACCACCGGTACCACGGCGCTGGCGTTGGTCGGCCTGTTCAATATCGTGGGTACTTTTACCGCTGGCTGGCTGGGTGGCCGCATGTCCAAGCCGCGCCTGCTGACCGGGCTTTACTTGCTACGTGCGGTGGTGATCCTGCTGTTCCTGTGGGCGCCGGTGAGCGAGTTCAGTGCTTACCTGTTCGGCATCGCCATGGGGCTGCTGTGGCTGTCCACAGTGCCGTTGACCAATGGCACCGTGGCGACGGTGTTCGGGGTACGTAACCTGTCCATGCTCGGCGGTATTGTCTTCCTGTTCCACCAGCTGGGCGCCTTCCTCGGTGGCTGGTTGGGTGGGGTGGTGTATGACCGCACTGGCAGCTACGACCTGGTCTGGCAGATTTCCATCCTGCTCAGCCTGCTGGCTGCCGCCCTTAACTGGCCGGTGCGCGAGCGTCCGGTTGCCCGCTTGCAGGCCCAGGCCGCATGAACCGCTACCTGGCCCGTGGGCTGCTGGCCCTTGCTGCTTTGGCGCTGTTGGCGCTGGTGTGGTGGGGCTGGCATCAGGGAGGGATGGCGTTGATGCAACTGGGCATGGGTGTTTGTTAGGCGCTACCCTGCAAGCTCAAGGATTGTCTTGCGGGAGTAACGAATCATGCGTGCACATTGGTTGATGGTGCCGGTGCTGGCCCTGCTTGCCAGCACATCGAGCTGGGCTGCCGATTGCCCGGCCGTGTTGCAGGGTAGCCTGCCGGAATTGCGTGGGAAGGGTCAGGTCGACCTGTGCCAGCGTTTTGCGGGCAAGCCGCTGGTGGTGGTCAACACCGCCAGCTATTGCGGTTTTGCGCCGCAGTTCGAGGGGCTTGAGGCGACGTACAAGGAGTATCACGAGCAAGGGCTGGAAATGCTGGGCGTGCCGTCCAATGACTTCAAGCAGGAAGACGCCGACAGCGAGAAGACCGCCAAGGTTTGCTATGCCAACTACGGTGTCACCTTCACCATGACCAAGACGCAGCCGGTACGGGGCAAGGATGCGATACCACTGTTCGCTGAGTTGGCCAGCCAGAGCAGTGCGCCGAAGTGGAATTTCTACAAATACGTGGTGGACCGTAAGGGTAAGGTGATTGGCAATTTCTCTAGCCTGACCAAGCCGGATGACCCGGCGTTCAGGGCTGCTATCGAAAAGGCCATCGCTTCGCAGCAGTGATGCGGTTTTCTGACTGTGCTTGATGTTGAGGGCTGATAGCGAAAAGCGAAAACGTGCTGGTTCTTGTATTGCGCAAGGTCCATTTGCTTTGGCGACGCGGATTCACCTTTTCGCCCTTACGGCGAGTCACTTTTTGTCAAACGCGACAAAAAGTACCAAAAAACGCTGCGCTCCCGTCATCCGGCCCCTGCGCTGCGCTCCGGGGTTCCCTCACTCCGGCCTTGCTCCCGGGAGGACCGCGCTGCAGGCCCCATCCTGGGGCCCAGCGCTTGACGGGCATTCATGCCCGTCACCTCCCTCCGCAAGGCCTGCGTTCGGCCTCCTGAAGTCGCGAAGATCAAGATCAAGATCAAGATCAAGATCAAGATCAAGATCAAGATCAAGATCAAGATCAACGTCAAGAGCGGGGAGTGCGTCTGGTTCTCGGGCTACTTCAATTCGCATGCACCGTAATCGCCACCAGCCTTACCACCACCGGCCTCACCATCAACACACATACAAACGCCACCGGCATTGCCAATTGATAGGCCTTCAGCACATTGCTCAGGTACTCCGGGTTAACCCCGGCATTGGCCGCAGTGATCACGAAGCACATCAGCAGTGCCATGATCGACGACATGTAAAAAGCGAAAACGTAAGGCGTGGCGCCCGGGTGTAATTTGCGTCGGCTGCGCGACTGGGACAGGTTGCTCATGCGAACTCCTGAAAGGTGAGTGGAGGCGCAGGTTAGCAATGCATCCTCCTGCACCTGTAGACCCGCAGGATTGAGTTCTTTATAAAGAGATTCTTACGAATCCAAGGGCTCACATGGACCTGCTCAACGCCATCCGCAGTTTCATCAAGGTTGTCGAAGCCGGCAGCATTGCCGCTGGTGCCCGCAATCTGGGGCTCAGCCCGGCAGCAGTCAGCCAGAACCTGGCTCGGCTGGAGAGCCACTTGCAGGTGCGACTGCTCAGCCGTACCACACGCAGCATGGCTGTGACCCCCGCTGGCGCCCAGTATTACGAGCGTGTGAAGCACATCGAGCGTGACCTGGCGCTGGCCGAACAGGCGGTCACCACCCCGGACAGCGAGCCCCAGGGGCGGCTGTGCATTGCCTCGACTTCCGCCTTCGGTCGCCACGTGCTGGCGCCGCTGATACCTGCCTTCAGTGCCCGCTACCCATTGCTTTCGATAGAGTTGATAACGACTGATCGCCGGGTGAACCATGCCCGTGAAGACGTCGACGTGAGCCTGCGGATTGCCCCTCAGCTGGAAGACCAGCTAATGGCCCGGCACATTGCCCGTATCCCGTTCATCTGCTGCGCCTCACCCGGTTACCTGCAAAGCGCCGGCGTACCCGTCACGCCTGAGGCCCTGCGCGAGCACCGCTGCCTGGTGTTTCGCTATCCGGTGGACGGGCGCTTTCTGCGTTGGGGCTTCATGCGCGACGGCCTGCGCTTCGAGGCGGAATTCGGCAGCGTATTGATCAGCGATGACATCGATGCCCTGACCCAGATGGCCCTGCACGACGGTGGCATCACCCGCCTGGCCGAGTTCATCGTGCGGCCACACCTGGCCTCCGGCGCGCTGGTGCCCTTGTTTGAATACAGCGACAACGGCCAAGCCTACGCCCAGACCGAGCCAATGGATATCTACCTGTGCCTGGCTGACCGTTTCGCCATGACCACCAAGGTACGTGTGTTCATGGATTATCTGCGCGAGTGCCTGGGTGACAGTTGGCAGGTGCAGGCATGAAAAAACCGCCACGAGGGCGGTTTTTTGTGTGGCGCGTACGAATCAGAAGCGGTAGGTGAGCGAAGCACCGATACCGTGGGCGCTGTTCTCGTACTTGGCCTGGTAGCTGCCTTTGGTTGCGCTTACCTGATTGACCTTGGTGTCTTCTTCCCACAGGTAGGAATAGGCCACGTCGATGGTCATGTCGTCGTTCGGGCTCCAGCCGGCACCCAGGCTGAACACTTTGCGGTCGCCGGTCGGGATGCGTGGCGAGCGGTCGTGGTTGTTGGTCGGCGACTGGTCGACGGTGAAGCCGGTACGCAGTACCCACTCCTTGTTGACCTTGTACGACGCACCAATGGCGTGGGCCCAGGTGTCATGCCAGTTCTGTTCTTCGGTGATGGTCTGGAACGCCGAACCTGCCAGTGGGGCCGGCACATCGTTCTGCACGGTGATGTCTTTCAGGCGGCTCCAGCGGGTCCAGGTGCTACCTGCGTACAGGGTCCACTGGTCGTCCAGCTCATGGGTAACCGAAAGGTCGACAGACTCGGGCGTCTTGATCTTCAGGCTGGCGTCGAACTTGTTGCCGTTGAATGGCCCGATCAGCGGCGTGCTGACGCGGGTCTTGCCTTCGAGTTTGTAGTCGACCATCGAGTGGTAGGTAAGGCCGACGCGGGTGCGGTCGGTGGCTTGTACCAGGATGCCGATGTTGTAGCCAACGGCGGTATCGTCGCCCTTGATCTTCACTTCGCCATCGTTACGGCCAGGCGTGAACGGGTTGATCAGGCTTGAGCCCAGCTCACCCTTGATGCGGTTGATGGTAGGGCCGAAGCCGATCGAGACCTTGTCGTTGAAGGCATAGCTGACAGTCGGCTGGAAGGTGACAACCTCGACGTGGCTCTTCTTGCCCCAGTAGCGTGCGGCGTCATCGCTGCCGTAGTCGGTTACCAGGCCGAAGGGTACGTAAACACCGAAACCGACGCTCCAGTGGTCGTCGATCGGCTTGACGTAGTAACCCATCGGTACGCCAACGAAAGGCACCATGTCACCATCGGTTTCCCCCCCGAGGTTGCTGCCCCGGCCCGAGATATCGGACTTGGCGATGACGGCAGCGCCGCCCACGGTGAATTGTTCGCGTTTGAGGCGGGACATGCCTGCCGGGTTGCCAAACACGGTGCTGGCATCTTCGGCAGAAGAAGAACGTCCCGCGAAACCTGTCCCCATGCTGCTGATGCTCTGTTCGTTGAGCGCGAAGCCGCTGGCGAGCAGTTGGCTGGAAGCAAGAGCAACGGCTACGCCGAGGGAGGTTTTGAGCATTACTTTTTTCATTATTAGAAAACTCCTTGGGATCTCCGGGGCGAAAAGCTACCAACAAATCACGCGCCGCGCCATAGCCTCAATCGCAGAAGATAGAGCGGTTTTGTAGGACAATCCGACCAAAATTCCCTTTTTCCGGTAATGTTGTAGGACGTGTCTTAAGATGCCTGTGGCAATCTCTGATCTATGCAGGTGTGCCAGGCTGAGGTGAAGTCGCGCAGGCGACCTTGGGGGTTGAATACCTGTCGCCAGATGCGTGCCAGCGCCAACAGGTCATCTGCGGCGGGCAGCGTTGTGGCCTGTTCTTCGACGAGCATCCAGGCAATGGCGGTGGAGTAGCGCAGGTTGACGGTGAGCTCCAGGTGCGGCCCGCCAAGGAAGGCGTGCTGGCTGGCCAGGCCGCGGACCAGGCTGGCCAGGTCGGGATCACGGGCCAGGTAGTCGTCCCAGAGCGCCTGATGGCGGTGTTCGCCAATGCGGTAAAGGCCGTGCCCACGTCGGTCGTGCAGAGCGGACCCGAGTGCCGATTGGCTGGCGGCGATGCCCAGCAACAAGGCCTCGGCGCTGGCGCAGTGACGGTTCAGGTAGACCAGGGTGGGTCGGATCACATACTGACACAATTCATTCGCCGCGATACCCATGATGCCCTCGAGCAGATAAGGGCCGGACGGGCGCTGGAGCTTGGCAGCTGGTGAATGATCAGGCCCGCCGGAAGCGGCAAGGACCGCTCGAGTTGAAGTGTAGTGTGATAATCGTGGTGTAAAGAGCTGTTTTTAAATCGTTTGCTGCCTGACGTACCGGGCTATATGCCCTAAGGCAATTACGCCGGGAACGTTCAGGCAGACTGGCGATGGGGAGATTCAGCGCTTGAATACCGCAGTATTCGCCGCTCACGCGGTAAGCGATTGGCGAGTACGGGCAATGACCGCCTGCAGCGGCTCGCTACGGCTGTACTGTTCAGGGTACAGGCGCTCGGTGTGGCAGGCGACGCCGTGTTCGTCTACCAGGGTGAAGCTGAAGCTGCCCTTGCGTGGGGCAACGATAAGGCACTTCAACGGCGAGAAGGCCTGGGAGAGGGTGCCAATGGCAGCCTGAATTTGATGATGAGTATGCATATTGTTGGAGGTTCCTGCTTTAAACACGGGGGTTATGATCCGTGCATGATAGAAACGTTCCAGTGACGCCTTTATTAAGGGACGAACGAACCTGACTGGAACAGGGCAGCCAGAGGGGGCGCAATCAAAGGTGGGCGCTTGGGCTGACTGGTAGGTACTTCGGAAGGCAGGCAGCACGCCGGGGCCAAGGTTCTAGGCCGTCGGGGTGGAATCCTGATCAATCTGTCACGTGATTCGTGCTTGAGCAGCCTGAGGCTGGCGAGGGAATCATCGATTGGGCCGGTCCTGCTTTCAGCAGCGCCACTCTTGGGAGGAGGGGGTTGCAAGGACGCTTGCGGCCAGAATTGACTTTCAGCTTGGTACTAACGAGGCGCACCTTACTGGAAATTCAGGCGCTTGGCAAGCACTACGTTCGTTCAGGTTAGCCGCGCAGTATGGCGCGTATTTGCGTTGCTGTGAAGAGGGGGCAAATGGCCCGTATCCAGGCTGATGTGCCCATTTCGTGCACTCGAATGGAGGTTTATGGTGCACTTGTTCACATTCGGGGCAGTGGTTGTAACAGCCCGGCAACACGCATCGACAGCCTCGCCAATGCCTTGACTGCGCGGTTAAGTCAATGAAAAAAAACACTATTTTTAGCTGGTGAAAAAATCGTCAGTTTGACACAAAGCCCCAATTCACGGGGCTTTGAGGGGTGTGCAAGGGGGTTGTCCACCGAGTTATCCACAGGAACTGTGGATTGTCCCGAGCGCTTGCTCTAGGACGGGCGTGCTAGCAAAGGCGTGAACTGTCCGACAATCGACATGCCTCGACAGACTGCTTGGTCATCCCCTCGAAAACGTCAAGAAAAGATCATTTAAATTTTTTTCAATTCTCCAGAAATCGACAGGCCGGGGCGGAAAAAAAAGAGTAGAGTGGCGCGCCTTTCGAGTTGCCAAACCTGTTACTCATGAAGTTCCGCAGCAAACACCTCGCCAGCCCCGCGGCATCGACGCCTCCCCCCAAACGCTTTTCGCTTAAAGTTGCCTTGTGGTTGCTCGACAGCCCGCGCCTGGGTGACAAGCCCCAGGTCAAGCACTTGGCCGGGCGCCTGCTGAAACAGCCGGCGCGCCAGGGCGTGGTGGTCGCACAAAGCCGCCTGGGGCAGATGCTGTGCCGTGATTGCGGCAATGCCCGTGACCGGCGGATTGGCCATGAACTGCTGCGTCAGGCCGCCCGTGCCGGGGATCGTCGGGCGCAACTGGAGTACGCGCGGTTGTGCCAGCACAGCGAGCCTGAGCAGGCGCGGTACTGGCTGGAACTGGCGGCGGGGCAGGGGTCACAGGAGGCGCGGCGGTTGCTGCGCCAGTGGTTCTCGGGCTGAGCACTCGGGCTGCAACAGGCAACACGCCCGCCGGGCTGATAAGCTGCGCATCAATCATCCAGGATCGTTCGGGGTAAGCATGACAGTGGATCTGGCCAGCATTCTGCTGGGCTTGGTGGCAGGCGCGTTACCTTGCCTGGGGTGGGTCATGCAGGTGCAGCGCCGTCAGGGCGCGCGGCAAGGTGAGCAGGCGTTGCTTGAAGAACGCCTCAACGCCGCCCAGCTGGCACAGGCTGGCCTGCAAGCGCAGCTGGAGGCCAGCCGCGACGAAGTCAGCGACCTCAGCGAAGCCAACACCGTCAAGCAGACCCAACTGGCCGCCCAGGGCCGTGAGCTGGAACTGTTGCAAGTCGACCGCGACAATGCCCGCGATGCCGCCCACGCCTGGAGCCTGGAGCGCGCCAACCGGGAGGCCGAACTGCGCCGCCTGGAGGCCCAGACCGCACGCCTGGAGGCCGAGCTGCGCGAGCAGCAGGAAAGCCATCAGCAGCGCCTCGAAGACCTGCAGGAAGCTCGCGATACCCTGCGTGCCCAGTTCGCCGACATGGCCACCAAGATCTTCGACGAGCGCGAGCAGCGCTTCGCCCAGACCAGCCAGCAGCATCTGGGCCAGTTGCTCGACCCGCTCAAGGAGCGTATTCATGCCTTCGAAAAGCGCGTGGAAGAAAGCTACCAGCAAGAGGCCCGCGAGCGCTTCTCGCTAGGCAAGGAGCTGGAGCGCCTGCAACAGCTCAACCTGCGCTTGTCGGACGAGGCCACCAACCTCACTCAGGCCTTGAAGGGCCAGAAAACCCAAGGCAACTGGGGTGAGCTGATTCTTGAGCGGGTGCTGGAGCATGCGGGCCTGGAAAAGGGCCGCGAGTACCAGACCCAGGTCAGCCTGAAGAGTGCTGACGGCGAGCGTTTTCAGCCCGATGTGCTGATCATGCTGCCCGGCGACAAGCAGGTGGTGGTGGACGCCAAAGTCAGCCTCACGGCGTACCAGCAGTTCGTCGCCGGCAACGACGAGGCCGCGCTCAAGCAGCACGTGCAGTCGCTGCGCAGCCACGTCAAAGGCCTGTCGAGCAAGGATTACAATCGCCTCGAAGGCCTGCACAGCCTGGATTTCGTGCTGCTGTTCGTGCCCATCGAGGCGGCCTTCTCGGCAGCCTTGCAGGCTGAGCCCAACCTGTTCCAGGAAGCATTCGACCGGCAGATCGTGATTGTCAGCCCCACCACCTTGCTGGCGACCCTGCGGGTAATCGACAGCCTGTGGAAACAGGAGCGTCAAGGCCAGAACGCCCGCGAAATTGCCGAGCGCGCCGGTTGGCTGTACGACAAGTTCGTGTTGTTCATCCAGGACCTGGACGAGCTGGGCAGCCGCCTGCAGCAGGTGGACAAGGCCTATGCCGCTGCCCGCAACAAATTGTGCGAAGGGCGCGGCAACCTGGTCAGCCGCAGCGAACAGCTGAAACTGCTGGGCGCCCGTGCCAGCAAGAGCCTGCCGGCAGACTTGCTGGAGCGGGCGCTGTCCGACGAGGTGCCGGATGCAGCGGTTACTGAACCAGGCTCAGATGGCGGTTGAGCATGGCGCGCAGGGCCGCCGGCTTGACCGGCTTGGCCAGGTAGTCCAGGCCTGATGCATGCACCATGGCGATGGTTTCCTTGCTGCCGTCGGCACTGATCACCACCCCCGGCACCGGTTCACCCAGGCGCGCGCGTAGCCAGCCCATCAGCCCGATGCCGGTCTCGCCGTCATCCAGGTGGTAGTCCACCAATGCCAGGTGCGGGCGCATGCCCTTGGCCAGCAGGGCCTCGCATTCGGCCTGGTTACGCGCGGTCCATACCTGGCAACCCCATCGGCTGAGCAGGCTGTTCATGCCGATCAGGATGCTGTCTTCGTTGTCCACGCACAGCACCTGCAGCCCGGCCAGCGGTTGGCCACCCTGTTCCACCGGGGCGCTCGGCGCCGGTGCCGGCTGGCGGGCAATCGGCACGCAGACCCGGAACACCGTGCCTTTGCCCGGCCATGAGCGCACTTCCAGCGGGTGCCCCAGCACCCGGCACAGGCCGTCGGCAATCGCCAGGCCCAGGCCAAGGCCTTTTTCGGCGCGGGTCTGGTGGCTGTCCAGGCGTTTGAACTCCTGGAAGATCACCTGCAGCTTGTCGTCGGCAATGCCCGGCCCGCGGTCCCACACTTCCAGCCACAGGCGTTCGCCCTGGCGGCGCGCGCCCAGCAGGATCGGGCTCTTGCCATAACGCAGGGCATTGGTGAGGAAGTTCTGCAGTACCCGCCGCAGCAGCTTCATGTCGCTGTCCACCCGCAGGCGGCTGCCACGCAGGCGGAACTCCAGGCCTTTCTCGGCCGCCAGTACCTTGAATTCTGCCCCCAGGGTGTCGAACAGTTCGTTGAGGGCAAAGGGCTTGGCGTCCGGGGTGATCTTGCCGTTTTCCAGGCGCGAGATGTCCAGCAGGTCGCTGATCAGCTCTTCGGCCGAGCGCAGCGAACTGTCCATGTGCTGCACCAACTGCTGGGCCTCTTCGTTCATGCCCTCGGCCTGCTGCGACAAGGCGGCGGAGAACAGCCGGGCGGCGTTCAGCGGCTGCATCAGGTCATGGCTGACCGCAGCCAGGAAGCGGGTCTTGGACTGGCTCACCGCTTCGGCATGGCTCTTGGCTTCCGACAGCGCCTGGTTGAGCTGCGACAGCTCTTGGGTGCGCTCTGCCACCCTTTGCTCCAAACCTTCGTTGGAATCGCGCAGCGCCTGCTCGGCTTCGCGGAACGGGGTGATGTCGGTGAAGCTCATGACGAAGCCGCCGCCTGGCATCGGGTTGCCGATCAGCTCGATCACCCGGCCATTGGGGAACAGTCGTTCTGAGGAATGCGCGCGGCCCTGGCGCATCCAGTGCAGGCGCCGCGCCACATGCACCTGCGCTTCGCCCGGGCCGCACAGACCGCGCTCGGCGTTGTAGCGGATGATGTCGGCAATGGGCCGGCCCACGCTGATCAGGCCGTCGGGGTAGTTGAACAGCTCCAGGTATCGCCGGTTCCAGGCCACCAGGTGCAGGTTCTGGTCGACCACGCTGATGCCCTGGTTGATGTTCTCGATGGCGCCTTGCAGCAGGGCGCGGTTGAACTGCAGCACTTCGCTGGCTTCGTCGGCGATGCGCACCACATCTTCCAGCTGCATGTCGCGGCCTTCGATGGCGGCCTTGACCACGGCGCGGGTCGACGAGGTGCCCAGTACCCCGGCCAGCAGGCGTTCAGTGTGCTCGATCCAGTCGCCGTCGGCGTTCTGGTTGGGGTTGAAGCCCTTGCCCTGGCGGTAGGCGAAGCGGATGAAACTCTGGCGTGCACGCTCGTCACCCACAAAGCGCGAGGCGAGGGTCAGCAGGTCGTCGATCTGCACCGCCAGCAGCGGCTTGCTGCTGGGCCGCGCGGTTTGCTGGCCAATGAAGCGGCCGGCCTGCCAGTGCTCGGACACCCGCGTGCGCGAAAGCACCGAGACCCAGGCAAACAGGGTGAAGTTGCCCGCCAGTGACAACACCACGCCCTGGGTCAGCGGGCTGATTGGCAGGTTCAGCGGGTTGCCGTGCAGCCACGCCAGCCCCGGGAACAGTTGCAGCGACCAGCCGAGGCTATGGGCGGCAATCGGCAGCACCAGGGTGTAGAACCACAGGAAGATACCCGCGGCCAGGCCGGCGAACACGCCGCGGCGGTTGGCCTGCTTCCAGTACAGCGCACCAAGCATGGCCGGGGTGAGCTGGGTCACGGCGGCGAAGGCGATCTGGCCGATGGTCGCAAGGCTCGCGGTGGACCCCAGCAATCGGTAGCTGACGTAGGCCAGCAACAGGATCACCACGATGGTTACCCGGCGCACCGAGAGCATCCAGTGGCGGAACGCCTCGAACGGCCGCTCGGCGTTGTTGCGGCGCAGCAGCCAGGGCAGCAGCATGTCGTTGGACACCATGGTAGACAGCGCTACGGCTTCGACGATGACCATGCCGGTGGCCGCCGAAGCGCCGCCAATGAACGCCAACAGGGCCAGGCTCGGGTGCGCCTCGGCCAGTGGCAGGCTGATGACGAACGAGTCGGAAATCACCGTGCCCGGCAGCAACATCTGCCCCGCCAGGGCAATTGGCACCACGAACAGCGCGGCCAGTGCCAGGTACATCGGGAACACCCAGCGCGCCAGGCGCATGTCCTGGGGTTCGATGTTCTCTACCACGGTGACATGGAACTGCCGCGGCAGGCAGATGATCGCCATCATCGCCACGGCGGTTTGCACCACCATTGATGGCCAGTTGATGGTCTCCTGCCAATAGTCCTGCAAGTGGATCGACTGGCGGGCCTGGCTGAACAGGTCGTCGAAGCCGTCATACAGGTTGAAGACGATGAAAATGCCCACCGCGAGGAAGGCCAGCAGCTTGATCAGCGATTCGAAGGCAATCGCCAACACCATGCCGCGGTGGTGTTCGGTCACATCCAGGCTGCGCGTACCGAACACAATGGCGAACAGCGCCAGCACCAGCGACACCACCAGTGCGGTGTCCTGCACGCGGGTGCCGGTGGCATCGGCGTTGGCGCCGATCAGCAGGTTCACGCCCAGCACGATGCCTTTGAGCTGCAAGGCGATGTATGGCAGCACACCGACCAGGCAGATCAGCGCCACCACTACCGCCAGGGATTGCGACTTGCCGTAGCGGGCGGCGATGAAGTCGGCGATCGAGGTGATGTTCTGCTGCTTGCTGATCAGCACCATCTTCTGCAGCACCCAGGGCGCGAAGATCAGCAGCAATACAGGGCCCAGGTAGATCGGCAGGAACGCCCAGAGCTGTTCGGCAGCCTGGCCGACCGCACCGAAGAAGGTCCAGCTGGTGCAGTACACGGCCAGTGACAGGCTGTACACCCAGGCACGCAGTTTCGGCGGCAACGGCGTGCTGCGGCGGTCGCCATAGAAGGCGATGGCGAACATGACGGCCATATAGGCCAGGGCGACCACGGCGATCAGCCCGCTGGACAACGACATGAAGACTCCGAAGCAAAAAAGATAACGCGGTCCCGATCAATCAGTCTGGCACGCAGGTGCCGCTTCGTCAGCGCAGACGATGGTTGTAGGCGTGAGCTTGCTCGCGATTGACCTGAAACAACACATCAATCTTTTCGGGTACCCAACCCGTAAAACACCCCCGCCAGTATCACCGACAATACCAACAGGTAGAAGATCGCCCCCGGCCACAGGTGTACCAGGGCAAACCCCACCATCACCGGCCCCAGTGCCGCGCCAAGGTTGGACAGGTTCTGCGCGCCGTAATACACCCCGCGCAAGTGCTCCGGCGCAATCAGGTCGATGAACATGTACTCGGCGGGGATCACGATGATTTCGCCCAGGGTGAACACCAGCATCGCCAGGCACCATGCCAGCACCGAGCCTGCCGACGCAAAGCCCAGCAGCCCGGCGATGAACAGGGCCATGCCGGCCAGCAACCAGGGCATCAGGCGCTGGCGGCTGATACGCCGGCCAATCAGGTACTGCAGGGCAATCACCGTTACGGCGTTGGTGGTCACCAGATAGCCCACCAGGCGCGCCGCCTCGGTCGGGCTGCTGGTGACGACCAGGTACTGCGACAGGTAGGCCGTGAACTGGCCAAACACCACCGCACTCAACACCCCGCCCAACGTGAAACACACCAGCCGGCGGTCACGCGCCAGCCCTAGCGCCACTTGGCCGAAACCCGCCGCAGGCTTGTCTGCACTTGCCTGCAGGCTGCGGTCGCCCAAGCGCCAGTAGGCCAGGCACATGGCCAGCCCAAGCAGGGCAGAGGCGATGAATGGCATGTGGTCGTTCAGCTCCAGCATGGCCACGCCCAGTAGCGGGCCGGCGGCGTAACCAACGTTGCTCAGGGTGTACTTGATGGCGAACACTTCGGCCCGTTCCTCTACCGGCAGCAGGGCGCAGAAGCCGGCCTTGGCGGCGATGTCGACCACCGCAAGGGCCAGGTTGATCAGTACCAGGCACAGGAAGAACAGCAACGCTGAACGGCTGGCGACCGCGCCGACGAAGGCCAGGGCGAACAACAGGGTGCTGGCGCTGACCAGGGTGTGGTTGCGCAAGGTGTCGACCAAGTGGCCGCCATACAGGCTCAGCAGCGAGGCGATGATCAGCGCGCCACCGATCAGCAAGCCGATCTGGCTTATCGGCAACTGGAAGTTGTCGGCCAGGTACACCACCAGGTAGGGCAGGGTAAGGGCACGGGCGACGGTGAGGGTAAAGGTGGTGAGCAGCAGCAGGCGCACGGTGTGCGGGTAGCGTTTGATGGCGGCGAGCATTGCCACGTCCTTGTTGTTCTGGTTTTCCCGGCCACAAGCATAAGCCAGGCATTGTGTCTGGCGACAGGCGGAGGATTGACAGCCCGCCACCCGCGGGGAATACTCTGGCAAAATTCATATATATGTTTAGATAACAAGACGAGAGCGAGACCCATGCACCCATTGACCGGTGATGCTCGACTGCCCCGCTACCAACAATTGCGCGACCACATGGTCGAGCAGATTGCCAATAACCGCTGGCGCCCGGGCGAGGCAATCCCGACCGAAGCGGCCCTGGCCAGCGAATTCGACATGTCGGTCGGCACCGTGCGCAAGGCCGTGGATGTGCTGGTCGCCGAAGGCGTGCTGGAACGCCAGCAGGGTCGCGGCACCTTCATCCGCCGCCCGCAGTTCCAGTCTTCGCTGTTCCGCTTCTTCCGTTTTGAGGCCGCCAATGGCGAGCGTGTGGTGCCAGAAAGCCGCATCCTGTCCATCGAGCCGCTCGCAGCGCCATCGGCGGTGGCCGAGGCCTTGGGCCTGGCGGCGGGCGCCGAAGTAATCCGCATCATCCGTACCCGTCTGCTGGGTGCCCAGCCCGTCCTGGCCGAAGAAATCTGGCTGCCGCGCCAGACCTTCCAGCCATTGCTGGACGTGGAGCTGAACAGCAAGGGGCCGCTGCTGTACCCGATCTATGAAGCACTGTGCGGCCAGGTGGTCGCCTACGCCGAAGAGACCCTGACCGCCGAAGCGGTCGACGCAGTGCATGGCCGCTTGCTGCAACTGCCAGCCGACAGCCCGGTGGTGGTGATCGAGCGTCTGGCCCGTGACTACGCCGGCAAGCCCCTGGAATGGCGCCGCTCGCGCGGCCATGCGCAGCACTTCCGCTACCGCATCGATATCCGCTAAGCCGGCCGCTTCACCCGTTTTACCCGTCTGCGCCGTGCTGCCACGGCGCAGTGGCTTCGCCTGCCCGTAACACACACGACCAAGAAGGATAAAAATCATGTTCAGCTGGTATCGCCAGATCACCTCACGGGAACGCAAGACGTTCTGGGCCTGCTTCGGCGGTTGGTCGCTCGATGCGCTGGAAGTGCAGATGTTCGGCCTGGCCATCCCCGCGCTGATCGCTGCCTTCTCCCTGACCAAGGGCGATGCCGGCCTGATCAGCGGCCTGACCCTGGTGACCTCGGCGATTGGCGGCTGGCTGGGTGGCACCTTGTCCGACCGCTACGGTCGCGTGCGTACCTTGCAATGGATGATTCTCTGGTTCTCCTTCTTCACCTTCCTTTCGGCGTTCGTCACCGGCTTCTACCCGCTGCTGTTCGTCAAGGCCATGCAAGGCTTCGGCATTGGCGGTGAATGGGCGGCTGGCGCGGTGCTGATGGCCGAAACCATCAACCCGAAATACCGTGGCAAGGTCATGGGCACGGTGCAGAGCGCCTGGGCCGTGGGTTGGGGCCTGGCGGTGGCGCTGTTCACGCTGATCTACTCGCTGGTGCCGCAGGAATTCGCCTGGCGGGTGATGTTCTTTGTCGGCTTGTTGCCATCGCTGCTGATCATCTGGGTACGCCGCAACGTGCCAGAGCCGGACAGCTTTCAGCGCCTGCAAAAAGAAAAGGCCATCCCCGCCAGCTTCCTGCAATCGATGGCTGGCATCTTCCGCCCGGAACTGCTGCGCGTGACCCTGCTCGGCGGTTTGCTCGGCCTGGGTGCCCACGGTGGCTACCACGCAGTGATGACCTGGCTGCCGACCTTCCTCAAGACCGAGCGCAACCTCTCGGTGCTGAACTCGGGCGGCTATCTGGCGGTGATCATCCTGGCGTTCTGGTGCGGTTGCGTGGTCAGCGGCCTGTTGATCGACCGCATCGGTCGGCGCAAGAACATTCTGCTGTTCGCCCTGTGCTGTGTGCTGACCGTGCAGGCTTATGTGTTCTTCCCGCTGACCAACACGCAAATGCTGTTCCTCGGCTTCCCGCTGGGCTTCTTCGCCGCCGGTATCCCGGCCAGCCTGGGCGCGTTCTTCAATGAACTGTACCCGGCCGATGTGCGCGGTGCCGGGGTGGGCTTCTGCTACAACTTCGGCCGCGTGTTGTCGGCGGTGTTTCCGTTTCTGGTCGGCCACATGAGTGAGTCGATGTCGCTGGGCAGTGCCATCGGCATCGACGCCGGTATTGCCTATGGCGTGGCGGTGATCGCTGCCCTCTGCCTGCCGGAAACCCGTGGTCGCAACCTTGAATCTGCACCTGCGCCGGAAATGGCTGGCGCTGTCACCAAGTAACTTCACCTTGTTTGTATGAGAACCATGCCCGACGCTCCTGCTTTACACCTGACCGCCATCGACACCCACGCCCACGTATTCAGCCGCGGGCTGAACCTGGCCAGCGAGCGGCGTTACGCGCCCAGCTACGATGCGCCGCTGGGCGACTATCTGGGCCAACTGCTGGCCCATGGTTTCAGCCACGGCGTGCTGGTTCAGCCCAGTTTCCTGGGGACCGACAACCGCTACCTGCTCAGCGCCCTTCAAACGGTGCCGGGGCAGTTGCGCGGGGTGGTGATGCTGGAGCAGGACGTCGAACGTGAGACGCTGGACGAGATGGCCCGGCTAGGCGTGAGGGGCGTGCGCCTGAACCTCATGGGCCAGGCGTTGCCCGACCTCACTGGTGCCCAGTGGCGGCCCTTGCTGGAGCGTATTGGCGAGCAAGGCTGGCACCTGGAGTTGCACCGCCACGTGGCGGATATTCCGGCGTTGGTGCGGGCGCTTGAGCCTTATGGGCTGGACATCGTGGTCGATCATTTCGGCCGGCCTGATGCCCGCCGTGGTCTGGGGCAACCCGGGTTTGCCGAGTTACTGACCCTGGGTGGGCGGGGCAAGGTATGGGTGAAGGTATCGGGTATTTATCGGTTGGAAGGCTCGCCGGAACAGAACCTCGCCTTCGCCCGGCAGGCGCTGTGCGCGCTGGAAGCGCATTACGGCGCCGAGCGGCTTATGTGGGGCAGTGACTGGCCGCATACCCAGCATGAGTCGGCGGTGGGTTTCAGTACGGCTTTGGAACAGTTTGAGGCCCTGGGTTGTTCGGCGGAGTTGCGCCGGGCGCTGTTGGTGGATACAGCGCGAGCGTTGTTCGGCTTCGAATGATGGGCTGTTTCTGAGGCGACCTGGTCATTGTGGGCGTGAAGGCGCTTGCCAGTGCACGCATTTCCCATGCAGATTTGTGGCCTGACGCGCCCGGCGCGCCTCCAATTGAAAAGCCCTCAGGACCAAGGACGATGAGTCACTCCTCGCAATTCACCTTGCTCGGCAAGCGGCGCTTCCTGCCGTTTTTCATCACTCAGTCACTGGGTGCCTTCAACGACAACCTGTTCAAGCAGTCGCTGATCCTGGCGATCCTGTTCAAGCTCAGCCTGGGCGACGGTGACCGTTCGATCTGGGTCAACCTGTGCGCCTTGCTGTTCATCCTGCCGTTCTTCCTGTTTTCGGCACTGGGTGGGCAGTTTGGTGAGAAGTTCGCCAAGGACGCGTTAATCCGTGCGATCAAGCTGGCCGAGATCGTGATCATGGCGATCGGTGCGCTGGGCTTTATCACCAATCACCTGACGCTGATGCTGGTGGCCCTGTTTGGCATGGGCACTCACTCGGCGCTGTTCGGCCCGGTGAAGTACTCGATCCTGCCGCAGGCCCTGCGCGAAGAAGAGCTGGTGGGCGGCAACGGGCTGGTGGAAACCGGCACCTTTCTGGCCATTCTCGCCGGCACTATCGGCGCCGGGGTGATGATGTCGGCCGACAGCTACGCCACGGTGGTGGCCGGCGGTGTCGTCGGTACCGCAGTGCTTGGCTACCTGGCCAGCCGCTGGATTCCGCGGGCTGCCGCTGCTTCGCCACACATGCCGCTGGACTGGAACATCTTCAAACAGTCGTGGGCCATCCTGCGCATGGGGCTGGGCCAGACACCCGCGGTGTCGCGTTCGATCGTGGGTAACTCGTGGTTCTGGTTCGTCGGTGCCATCTACCTCACGCAGATCCCGGCCTACGCCAAGGACTGGCTGCACGGCGACGGCACGGTGGTGACTCTGGTGCTGACACTGTTCTCGGTGGGCATTGCCCTGGGATCGCTGCTGTGTGAACGGCTTAGCGGGCGCAAGGTGGAGATCGGCCTGGTGCCGTTCGGCTCGTTCGGCCTGACCCTGTTCGGCCTGCTGTGGTGGTGGCACTCCGGCGATGTGCCGGCTGCAGCGGCCCCGCACGACTGGCTGACGCTGCTGGGCATGGGGCAGGCCTGGTGGATCCTGCTGTCGATCGTTGGCCTGGGCGTGTTCGGCGGCTTCTACATCGTGCCGCTGTATGCGCTGATCCAGGCCCGCACGGCCGAGGACCAGCGCGCGCGGGTGATCGCGGCCAACAACATCCTCAATGCCTTGTTCATGGTGGTGTCGGCGGTGCTCACCATCATCCTGCTGGGCCTGGCGGGCTTCACCATCCCGCAGCTGTTCCTGGTGGTGTCGCTGCTCAACATCGCGGTCAACGCCTACATCTTCAGGATCGTGCCCGAGTTCACCATGCGTTTCCTGATCTGGTTGCTCAGCCATTCGATGTACCGCGTGCAGCATCGCGACCTGGAGCGCATCCCCGATGAAGGTGCGGCGCTGCTGGTGTGCAACCACGTGTCGTTCGTCGATGCGCTGCTGTTGGGTGGGGCGATCCGTCGGCCGATCCGCTTTGTCATGTACTACAAGATCTACAACCTGCCGGTACTCAACTTCGTGTTCCGCACCGCTGGCGCCATCCCGATTGCCGGGCGTAACGAAGACCTGGCCACCTATGAACGGGCCTTCGCGCGCATTGCCGAGTACCTGGCCGACGGCGAGCTGGTGTGCATCTTCCCGGAAGGCAAGCTGACCGGCGATGGTGAGATCGATGTGTTCAAGGGCGGCGTCAACCGCATCCTGGAAGAAACGCCGGTGCCAGTGATTCCGCTGGCCTTGCAGGGGCTGTGGGGCAGCTTCTTCAGCCGCGACCCGGCCAAGGGCTTTTTCAAGCGCCTGTGGTCGCGGGTAACCATCGTGGCCGGCGCCGCCATCCCGGTGGAGGCAGCGCAGCCAGAAGCATTGCGCGAGCAGGTCAGCCGCTTGCGCGGCAACCTGCGTTAGGGGAGAGGGTTAGCTGGCGCTGACTTTGAGGCCGACCAGGCCGCAGACGATCAGCGCCACGCTGACCAGCCGTACCAGGGCCATGGATTCGCCGAACAGGATGATGCCGGCGATCACCGTGCCGACGGCACCCACGCCGGTCCAGATGGCATAGGCGGTGCCCAGCGGCAGCTCTTTCATGGCCAGGCCCAGCAGGCCCAGGCTGATGACCATGGCGCCAACCGTAAGCACGGTGGGAATCGGCTTGCTGAAGCCGTCGGTGTATTTCAGGCCAACGGCCCAGCCGACCTCGAACAGGCCGGCGAAGAACAGGATGATCCAGGACATTGGTGTGTCTCCATCGTTTGAATGATGGGGCCGTCCCCGGAATGGTCACGCGGTGCGTCGTGAGGTCGTCCTCACAGTGGGCAATATAGTGCCCACCTGCAGGCTTCGGGGCAAGCCTGTTCCGGCCCTATCGCCGGCAAGCCAGCTCCCACAAGTGCCCCACAGACCTCAGAACCTATGGCGTACCTGTGGGAGCTGGCTTGCCGGCGATAGGGCCAGTGCAGACAACATCAATGCCTGACCGGCTCTCCCTCATCAACCTCAGCCCCAGGCTCACCCATCCGCCGGAACCAGGTCGACAGCAGTGCCCCGGAAATATTGTGCCAAACACTGAACAACGCACTCGGCACCGCCGCCAGCGGCGAAAAGTGCGCCGCCGCCAATGCTGCCCCCAGCCCGGAGTTCTGCATGCCTACCTCCAGCGCCAGCGACTTGCGCTGGGCCAGCGGCAGCTTGCACAGCTTGCCGGTCAGGTACCCCAACAAATAGCCGAAGCTGTTGTGCAGCATCACCACCGCCATGATCAGCAAGCCGGACTCGGCGATTTTCGCCTGGCTGGCCGCTACCACGGCGCACACGATCATCACGATGCTCACCACCGACACCAGCGGCAATACTTGCACCGCTGCCTGCACCCGTGCGCCGAGCAAGCGCTGAGCCAGCACGCCGAGCACGATTGGCAGCATGACCAGTTGCAGGATCGACCAGAACATGTCCATGAAGGACACCGGCAACCAGGCCGAGGCCAGGAACCAGATCAGCGCCGGGGTCAGTAACGGGGCCAGCAGCGTGGTCACCGCAGCAATCGCCACCGCCAGCGCCAGGTCCCCGCGGGACAGCCACACCATCACGTTCGACGCCGTACCACTCGGGCAGCAGCCGACCAGGATCACGCCCACGGCAATTTCCGGTGGCAGGTGGAACAGCTGGCACAGCAGCCAGGCCATGCCCGGCATGATCACGAAGTGCGCGACCACCCCCAGCATCACCCGCCAGGGCTGACGGGCGAGGGCGGCAAAGTCGTCGAGCTTGAGGGTGAGCCCCATGCCGAACATCACCAGGCCCAGCAGCGGCACGATAGCGACCTTGAGGGCGATGAACCATTGCGGTTGCAGGAAGGCCAGCACGGCAAATACCAGCACCCACAGGGCGAAGGTATTGCCGACGAAGCGGCTGAGGGCGGCGAGGGCACGCATGGGGGCAATTCCTTTTCTATTTATAGCTTTGTGAATTTCGAGGGCCCTATCGCCGGCAAGCCAGCTCCCACAGGTACGCCACAGTGTTCAGAACCTATGGTGTACCTGTGGGAGCTGGCTTGCCGGCGATAGGGCCAGTACTGGCTGAGGACATTCCTCAGGCAGCACCGGCATTTCAAGACACATCAGACCCCTTGCGGAATCTCCTCCCCACCCAGCGCCTCGAACAGCACCGGCAGGAACTCGGCAAAGGTCATCATCATCAGCTGGAAGCTGGCATCGAACTGCTGCGCCGCCTCATCACCACCATCCTGCTCGGCCTGTTCCTGCAGCAGCTCTTCGAACTTCAGGCGCTTGATCACCATCTTGTCGTCCAGGATGAACGACAGCTTGTCCTGCCAGGCCAGGGCCAGCTGGGTCACCACTTTGCCGGTGCTCAGGTGCAGCTGGATTTCCTCGCCGGTCAGGTCCTGGCGTTTGCAGCGCACGATGCCGCCGTCTTCGGCGGTGTCGCGCAGTTCGCACTCGTCCAGCACATAGAAGCCTTCGGCGGCCTGTTGCGACTTGACCCAGTCGGTCATGGTGGCAACCGGTGCAATTTTTACCGTGGCCGGGCGTACCGGCAGCGAGCCCATCACTTCACGCAGGGTCGACAGCAGGTCTTCGGCACGCTTGGCGCTGGCCGAGTTCACCAGGATCACACCCTGGCGCGGGGCAATGGCAGCGAAGATCATCGAGCGGCGGATGAACGCGCGCGGCAGGAAGGCCTGGATGATCTCGTCCTTGATCTGGTCGCGTTCCTTTTTATAGACCTTGCGCATCTGCTCGGTCTCGATCTCTTCGACCTTTTCCTTGACCGCGTCGTTGACCACGCTGCTCGGCAGGATGCGTTCTTCCTTGCGCGCGGCAATCAGCAGGTACTCGCCGCTGACATGTACCAGGGGAGCGTCTTCGCCTTTGCCGAACGGCGCGACGAAACCATAGGTGGTCAGCTCCTGGCTGGCGCAGGGGCGGGCCGGCTTGCTGGCCAGGGCGGCTTCCAGCGCTTCAGGCTCGAACGGGACTTCCTGGGTCAGGCGGTAGGTCAGCAGGTTCTTGAACCACATGGGGGGCAACTCTCCTTAATGCATAAGGCGGGCATTATTCTCCGTGTAGTGATCTGAGACCAGCCCTGTCACAGGGCCAGCAGCGGCTTCTGCTTCAAAGAAACACCCGGCAACGCTAGGTCTTTGAAAGGCATAAGGTTTTTTTTGAAAAAAGTTAAAAAAGAGCTTGCCAGGGTGCAGGGGCGT